>NZ_JBHXME010000052.1:0-61256 GCF_042721125.1 Streptomyces sp. NPDC058469 | reverse complement strand
CCTAAAGGCCGGACCAGTACAGTCGCTTTTAAGGGGCGCGGGGCTGTATCGATATGCGGCTCCGCCGCGTGGGCGCGACCAGCCCCCACCGGCCCGCACCCGAAAACTGGACCAGAGCTACGGCTTCAATCCTCGCAACGTCAACGTCAGTAACCTGTCCGCCAGTTCAGGGTCCCCCGGGTTGCCCTCCGCCGCGAGGGCAATCGCATGGGTCAGCTGAAGCAGGTCGCCGATCTCGACGTCACCGCGCACGTCACCGGCTTCCTGCGCCCGGAACAGTAGCGCACCCCCCGCCTCGCGGATCGGGTCGCTGCACCGGGCCAGGGCGGACGTGCCGTCGTGGGCGACCGCCATCAGAGCCCGGGAAAGCCCCCGGTACTCGCTCGCGTGGCTCACCATCTCGCGCAGCCAGCTCACCAGGGCCGCACACGGCTGCGGTGCGTCCCGCAACTCCCGTGAGCGCGCGAGGAGTTCACCGACCGCGTCCTCGAAGACCGCGCTCATCAGGGACTGCCGGTTGGGGAAATGCCGATACAGCGTGCCGATGCCCACGCCCGCGCGGCGGGCCACGTCCTCCAGGGACGCGTCCGTGCCGTGCGCGGCGAAGGACACCCGGGCCTCGGCGAGCACCCGCTCGTAGTTGCGGCGGGCGTCGGCGCGCAGCCCCGCCGGCGGCTTGGCCATGGGTCCCACCTGCCCTCCTCGGCTCGTTCCGTGGTTCAGCATGCCAGGAGTTCATTACAGAAGTGCCCGGCGGAAACAGGGTGTTCCTGTCGGCCGGGCACCTCTGGACGTGCTGGTCTGGACGTGCGGTGGGTCAGTCCTTGATCTCGCAGATCGCGGCGCCGGAGGTGATGGACGCACCGACCTCCGCGCCGAGGCCCTTGACGGTGCCGGACTTGTGCGCGTTCAGGGGCTGTTCCATCTTCATGGCTTCGAGTACGACGATGAGGTCGCCCTCCTTGACCTCCTGGCCCTCCTCGACCGCGACCTTGACGATCGTGCCCTGCATCGGGGAGGCGAGGGTGTCGCCGGAGGCGACGGGGCCGGACTTCTTGGCCGCGCGGCGCTTGGGCTTGGCGCCCGCCGCGAGGCCGGTGCGGGCCAGCGACATGCCGAGCGAGACCGGGAGGGAGACCTCCAGGCGCTTGCCGCCGACCTCGACGACGATCGTCTCGCGGTCCGCGTCCTCGTCCGCCTCGGCGTCCGTGGGGGCCGCGAAGGGCTTGATGTCGTTGACGAACTCGGTCTCGATCCAGCGGGTGTGGACCGTGAACGGGTCCTGGCTGCCGGTGAGTTCGGGGGCGAACGCCGGGTCCCTGACGACCGCGCGGTGGAACGGGATGGCCGTGGCCATGCCCTCGACGGTGAATTCATCGAGTGCGCGGGCGGCACGCTGGAGCGCCTGCTCGCGGGTCGCGCCGGTGACGATCAGTTTGGCGAGCAGTGAGTCCCACGCCGGGCCGATGACCGAGCCCGACTCGACACCGGCGTCCAGGCGGACGCCCGGTCCTGACGGCGCCGCGAACGTGGTGACGGTGCCGGGGGCGGGCAGGAAGCCGCGGCCCGGGTCCTCGCCGTTGATGCGGAACTCGAAGGAGTGGCCGCGCAGTTCGGGGTCGCCGTAGCCGAGGTGCTCGCCGTCGGCGATGCGGAACATCTCGCGTACGAGGTCGATGCCGGCGACCTCCTCGGTGACCGGGTGTTCCACCTGGAGGCGGGTGTTGACCTCCAGGAAGGAGATCGTGCCGTCCTGTCCGACGAGGAACTCGACGGTCCCGGCGCCGACATAGCCGGCCTCCTTGAGGATCGCCTTGGACGACGCGTACAGCTCGGCGACCTGGGCCTCGGAGAGGAACGGCGCGGGCGCCTCCTCGACCAGCTTCTGGTGGCGGCGCTGCAGCGAGCAGTCACGCGTGGACACGACGACCACGTTGCCGTGGGAGTCGGCCAGGCACTGGGTCTCCACGTGCCGCGGCTTGTCCAGGTAGCGCTCGACGAAGCACTCACCGCGACCGAAGGCGGCGACCGCCTCGCGCACCGCGGAGTCGTACAGCTCGGGAACCTCTTCGAGCGTCCGGGCCACCTTCAGACCGCGACCGCCGCCACCGAAGGCGGCCTTGATCGCGATGGGCAGCCCGTGCTGCTCGGCGAACGCGACGACCTCGTCCGAGCCCGACACCGGGTCCGGCGTGCCGGCCACCAGCGGGGCACCGGCGCGCTGGGCGATGTGCCGGGCGGCGACCTTGTCACCGAGGTCCCGGATCGCCTGCGGCGGCGGGCCGATCCAGATCAGCTCCGCGTCGAGCACCGCCTGGGCGAACTCGGCGTTCTCCGACAGGAATCCGTAGCCGGGGTGGATGGCGTCGGCACCGGACTCGCGGGCCGCGTTCAGGACCTTGCCGATGTCCAGGTAACTGCTCGCCGGTGTGTCACCGCCCAGGGCGAACGCCTCATCCGCGGCGCGGACATGCAGAGCGTCCCGGTCCGGGTCGGCGTATACGGCCACGCTCGCGATCCCGGCGTCCCGGCAGGCCCGGGCTACGCGGACAGCGATTTCGCCACGATTGGCGATGAGCACCTTGCGCACGATTGAGGCTCCCTCCTTGAAACAAGCCGAGTTTAGGGACTGCCGACACGACGCATCGACCCGTCCCCAGTGGTGAGCTTGCCCACACGGAGCGTGATGCGAGGCCCGCTCGACCCGCGAAATCCCTTGTCGCACCTCGGTACGCAGGACTCCTCGTGGAAACCCTAGCTCTCCGATGTGGTCAAGGTCTCTGTGAGAGCGTGCCGCGCGCCACGCCGTTTCTTTGTGGAGTCCCTACGAATGGCCCAACGATTCTTTGCCCCCATCACAACCCTTGTCCCGCGGTTTACCCGTTAGTAGCGTTCGGGTTGTCTCGAACGGAAGTGGGTGGGGCCGGTGATGCGCAGGCCGGTGGCATGGATCTTGGCGGTCGTCCTCTTCGTGGAGGCGCTCGGAGTGACCGCGCTGAACTGGTTCCTGGGGATCGTCGTCGACCGCCAGGACATGTCCCTGGCGGGCCTCGACCCGGACGCGATGTCCGTCTCCTCGAAGGCCGGCGGAGTCGTCTTCGGCCTCTACTTCGCCCTGTGCGGCGTGGTCGCCCTGCTCGTCGCCCTGCGCGACCGGGCCCCGGCCGGCCTCGGCCGCATCCTGCTGATCAGCGTGGCCGTGGTGCACGGCCTGCTGGGCGCGTTCGCGTGGGGCCTGGTGGGCCCGGGAGCGTTCGTGTTCATGGTGGTGGTGCTCGGCCTGGTCATCCTGCTCCTGATGACGTACGACCGCCTTGAGGGCCCCTCGGACGCGGCACCGGCGGAGGGCGGCCCCAAGGGCCCCGAGCGGCCGCAGCTCGACAAGGACCCGGCGCCGGTCATCCCCCCGGCCGCCCCCAGCCCCTCCTGATCATCCCTTTTGGGGCGTCCACAACTCCGTGATGCCGACGCCCAGTTGGGCCAGTAGGCGGCGAACGAGCGGCAGGCTGATGCCGATCACGTTGCCGTGGTCGCCGTCGATGCCCTCGATGAACGGTGCCGAGCGGCCGTCGAGGGTGAACGCCCCGGCGACGTAAAGGGGTTCGCCCGAGGCGACGTACGCGGCGATCTCGGCGTCGGTCGGTTCGCCGAAGCGGACGACGGTGGACGCGGTGGCCGAGACGTACCGGCCGCTCGTCGTGTCGTAGACGCAGTGGCCGGTCTGGAGTGTGCCCGCCCGGCCGCGCATCGACTTCCAGCGGGCGGTGGCCTCCTCGGCGTCGGCGGGCTTGCCGAGGGCCTCGCCGTCCAGGTCGAGCACCGAGTCGCAGCCGATCACCAGGGCGCCCTTGACCTCGGGCTTCGCGGCGACGACGGACGCCTTGGCCTCGGCGAGGGCGAGGGCGAGTTCGGCCGGGGTGGGGGCGCCGACGGCGTCCTCGTCCACCCCGCTCACGATCACCTCGGGGTCGAGTCCGGCCTGGCGCAGCAGGCCCAGCCGGGCGGGGGACTGGGAGGCGAGCACGAGTCGGCGGCGCGGCTGATCTGTCATGCGATCAGGGTATCGGCGCGGTCCGGGGCCCTCACGTCAGCCCGATCACGATCATCGCAAGCACCATCGCGAGCGCCATGAGAATCCCGAGCCGCCGCAACATGACCTCCGTCTCCCGCAGTTCCTCGGGAGGCTCGTTGTCGGGGTCGGACCACAGCATGTCACCAGCGTGCGGCCTGACCGGGGAGGGCGCCTGAGTACGGGTACTCAACTTCCTCGACTTCCTTTCGACGCCGCCAAAAGGGTCCATGGTTCCGTTAGGGTAATGGGGCTGTGGTTCCTTTTGGAGAGGTGTGTCATGTTCACTACTGCCTGGACCGCGTCACCCCAGCTGCCGAGTGAGGGCTTCACGCCGAACTGGTCCCGCGAGGGCTTCTGGCGTCAGTCGGTACGTCAGGTCGTGCGGCTGACGGCGGGCGGGGAGAGGGTGCGGGTGCGGTTCTCGAACGCGTACGGGACCTCGCCGGTGCGGATCGCGGCGGGCTCCGTAGGCGCCGGAAGGTCTGTTGTGCGGCTGACCTTTGGAGGCGCGGTGGAAGGGGAGATACCGGCGCGGGGGGAGTTGGTGAGCGACAGGGTCCAACTCGCCGTAGCGGCAGGGGAGTCGGTGGTCGTCACGCTGTATTTCGATGCGGCCACCGGGCCGGCGACCTTCCATGCGCAGGCGTTCGCGACCAGTTATCGGGGTGCGGGGTGCCTGTTGAGTGGCGGGGAGGGGTTCACCGAGTCCAGTGAGTCCTGGTACTTCCTGTCCGGCGTGGACACGGACTCCGGGCGTACGGACGGGATCGCCCTCTTCGGTGACTCCATCACCGATGGGTTCGGGTCTACGCCGGGGGCCGATCGTCGGTGGTCGGACGCGTTGGCCGAGCGGACCGGGCGGCCCGTGCTGAACGCCGGGATCGGGGGGAATCTGCTGCTCAACGACTCCGCGTGGTACGGGGAGAAGGGGCTCCGCAGGCTGGGGCGCGATGTGCTTCAACTGGCCGGGGTTGACACGGTCGTTGTGTTGCTGGGGCTCAACGACATCGGGTTCAGCGAGACGGACGCGCAACCTACGTACAAGCCGGCGCCGGTGGTTTCTGCGGGTGAAGTCATCGGTGGGTACCGGGAGTTGATACGCCAGGCTCGTTCTCGTGGACTGACCGTGACCGGGGCGACCTTGTTGCCGTTCGGAGGGTCGGATCACTGGGGGGAGCGGGCGGCGAAGGTCAGCCATGAGGTCAACGAGTGGGTGCGGTGCGCTGGGGAGTTCAGCGAGGTTGTTGATCTGAATCGGGTGATGGCCGATCCGGATGATGGGGATCGGCTGCACCCGGCTTACGACTTCGGCGATCATCTGCACCCCAACGATGAGGGGTACGTGGTGATGGCCGAAGCCGTGTCGCGCCGTTTGTAGCTGCGGGTCCGTTGTGGCTGGTCGCGCCGACGCGGCGGAGCCGCACATAGATACAGCCCCCGCGCCCCTAGGCGGGCATGCCTAGCCGGGCCAGAACGTGCGGGTCCATGCACTGGGCCCTGGGTGGGGGAGTCTCGCGGAAGCGATCCGCGCGGGGTCGGACCAGGCGTCGCGCGGCCTTGGGGTGCCCGGCGGTGTGGATGTTGCCGCCGCGGCGCGGGCTCTTACCACCGCCAGGGCGGCGGCCAGCTCCTCCGGGGTCGGGTTGCCCCGTACGACTTTGATGGTCACAGCGGCTCCTCTACAGGGGGATGTTGCCGTGCTTCTTCGGGGGGAGGGACTCGCGCTTGGTGCGGAGTTGGCGTAGGCCCCGTACGACGTGGCGGCGGGTGTCGGAGGGGAGGATCACCGCGTCGATGTAGCCGCGCTCGGCCGCGATGTAGGGGTTGAGGAGGGCGTCCTCGTACTCCTGGATCAGGCGGGCCCGGGTCGCCTCCAGGTCCCCGGCCGCGTCCGCCTCGGCGATCGTGCGGCGGTGCAGGATGTTGACCGCGCCCTGGGCGCCCATGACGGCGATCTGGGCGGTCGGCCAGGCGAGGTTGAGGTCGGCGCCGAGGTGCTTGGAGCCCATGACGTCGTAGGCGCCGCCGAAGGCCTTGCGGGTGATCACCGTGATGAGAGGGACCGTTGCCTCCGCGTACGCGTAGATCAGCTTCGCGCCCCTGCGGATGATGCCGTAGTGCTCCTGGTCCACGCCCGGGAGGAAGCCGGGGACGTCCACGAAGGTGATGACCGGGACGTTGAAGGCGTCGCAGGTGCGGACGAAGCGCGCGGCCTTCTCGGACGCGTCGATGTCGAGGCAACCCGCGAACTGCATCGGCTGGTTGGCGACGATGCCGACCGGGCGGCCCTCGACCCGGCCGAAGCCGGTGAGGATGTTCGGCGCGAACAGCGGCTGTGTCTCGAAGAACTCGGCGTCGTCCAGGACGTGTTCGATCACCGTGTGCATGTCGTACGGCTGGTTCGCGCTGTCCGGGACCAGGGTGTCCAGCTCGCGGTCCTCGTCCGTGACGGTGAGGTCCGCCTCCTCCGGGAACGCCGGGGGTTCGCTGAGGTTGTTGGACGGGAGGTAGGAGAGGAGCTGCTTGACGTACTCGATCGCGTCCTTCTCGTCGCCCGCCATGTGATGGGCCACACCGGAGACCGAGTTGTGGGTCCGCGCCCCGCCCAGCTCCTCGAAGCCGACGTCCTCGCCGGTGACCGTCTTGATGACGTCCGGGCCGGTGATGAACATGTGGGAGGTCTGGTCGACCATCACCGTGAAGTCGGTGATCGCGGGGGAGTAGACGGCGCCCCCTGCGCACGGGCCCACGACCAGGCTGATCTGCGGGATCACACCGCTCGCGTGGGTGTTGCGGCGGAAGATCTCGCCGTACGCGCCGAGGGAGGCGACCCCCTCCTGGATGCGGGCGCCGCCGGAGTCGTTGATGCCGATGACCGGACAGCCCGTCTTCAGCGCGAAGTCCATCACCTTGACGATCTTCTGGCCGTAGACCTCGCCCAGGGCGCCCCCGAACACCGTGAAGTCCTGGGAGAACACGGCGATCGGACGTCCGTCCACCGTGCCGTACCCGGAGACGACCCCGTCGCCGTAGGGGCGGTTCTTCTCCAGGCCGAAGTCCGTGGAGCGGTGCCGGGTGAACTCGTCGAACTCGACGAAGGACCCCTCGTCGAGGAGCAGGTCGATCCGCTCACGGGCCGTCAACTTGCCCTTGGCGTGCTGTTTTTCGACCGCACGTTCCGAGCCGGCGTGCGTCGCCTCCTGGATACGGCGCTGAAGATCCGCGATCTTCCCGGCGGTCGTGTGAATGTCGATCTCTTGAGGCGCTTCCGGCTCGGACATCGGGATTACGGCTCCCTGCCTGCTCAAAAGGGGAACGGGTTACTCATCCGTAGAGTAGTGGCGGGCCTACCGATCGGCAGTGCGGCGTACAACACACCTAGGGTGGCTTGCATGACGCCGCGAGATGCCTCAGACGACAGCAGCCGTTGGTCCGATCTGGAACGGCCGCCCCTCAACGCCGGTGCGCTCAGCCGCGGACTCGTGCGGGCGGGCGGGCTGTGGACCGGTGTGGAGGTCGTGCAGAGCACCGGTTCCACCAACTCCGACCTCGTCGCCCTGGCCGTCGCCGGCAAGGCGGCCGAGGGCGCCGTCCTGGTCGCCGAGGAGCAGACCTCCGGGCGCGGGCGGCTCGACCGGCAGTGGACGGCACCCGCCCGCTCCGGCCTGTTCTTCTCCGTCCTGCTGGAGCCGCGCGACGTGCCCGTGGCCCGCTGGGGCTGGCTCCCGCTGCTCACCGGGGTCGCCGTCGCGACGGGCCTGTCCCGGTCGGCCGGCGTGGACACGGCACTCAAGTGGCCCAACGACCTCCTGGTGACTGTCGGCGGCGAGGAACGCAAGGCAGGCGGCATCCTCGCCGAGCGCGCCGGGGACGACGCCGTGATCGTCGGCGTCGGCATCAACGTCACCCTGCGCGAGGACGAGCTGCCCGTGCCCCAGGCGGCCTCCCTGGCCCTGGCCGGAGCGGTCACCACCGACCGCGACCCCCTGCTGCGGGCGGTGCTGCGCTCCCTGGAGCACTGGTACGACAAGTGGCGCGCGGCGGGCGGCGACCCGGCCGCCAGCGGCCTCCAGGAGACCTACGCGGCCGGCTGCTCGACGCTCGGCCGGGTCGTACGGGCCGAACTGCCCGGGGACCGGTCGATCACCGGCGAGGCCGTCGCCATCGACGGCGACGGGCGGCTCGTCCTCGCGACGGAGGACGGCGTGCAGGAGCCCGTGGGGGCGGGGGACATCGTCCACCTGCGCCCCGCGTGACCCCGACCGCCCTTGTGGCCGCGATGTCCGTGTGACTCACGGAGTGAGCTGGCCCACACCTGCCGTAGCATTGGGCCCGGTCGATACCTGACCGTGGCAGATCGGAAGGGCAGCAGGCGTGACCGTCGACGACACGGGCTCCGGCGCGGACGCGGACGGCCGGGTGGACCCCGATGCCGCAGATCCCAGTGAAAACCCCCTCGCGCTCCGGCTCGAAGGGCTGATTCTGGGTGCCGAGCGCCGCTACACCCCCTTTCAGGCGGCCCGCACCGCGGGTGTCTCCATGGAGCTGGCCACGCGCTTCTGGCGGGCCATGGGCTTCGCCGACGTCGGCCAGGCCAAGGCGTTCACGGAGGCGGACGTCCTCGCGCTGCGGCGCCTCGCCGGTCTCGTCGAGGCGGGGCTGCTGAGCGAGGCGATGGCGGTGCAGGTGGCCCGTTCGACCGGGCAGACCACCGCACGGCTGGCCGGCTGGCAGATGGACTCGTTCCTGGAGGGCCTCACCGAGCCGCCGGAACCGGGCATGTCGCGCACCGAGGTGACGTACCCGATCATCGAGCTGCTGCTGCCCGAGCTGGAGGAGTTCCTCGTCTACGTCTGGCGTCGCCAGCTCGCCGCCTCGGCCGGCCGGGTCGTCCAGGCGGGCGACGACGAGGAGATGGTCGACCGGCGGCTCGCGGTGGGCTTCGCCGACCTGGTCGGCTTCACGCGGCTGACCCGCCGGATGGAGGAGGAGGAACTCGGCGAACTCGTCGAGGCCTTCGAGACCACCGCCGCCGACCTGGTCGCCGCGCGCGGCGGACGCCTGATCAAGACCCTGGGCGACGAGGTCCTCTTCTCCGCGGACGACGCCGGAGTCGCCGCCGAGATCGCCCTGCGCCTGATCGAGACCATGGCCAACGACGAGACGATGCCCGAACTCCGCGTCGGCATCGCCTTCGGCACGGTGACGACCCGCATGGGCGACGTCTTCGGCACGACGGTCAACCTCGCCTCCCGGCTCACGTCGATAGCTCCCCGCGACGCCGTCCTCGTCGACAGCGCCTTCGCCGAGGAACTCATCCGCAGCGGCGAGTCCCCCGCCTCCGAGGCGGAGGCGGCGGAAGCCGCGGCGGCTGCCGAGAAGGAAGGCGAGGAGCCCCCGACCTACCGCTTCGCCCTCCAGCCGATGTGGCAGCGCCCGGTGCGCGGCCTCGGCGTCGTCGAACCGTGGCTGCTCACGCGCCGGGACTCGTCACCGGCGTAGGACCTCAGTTGCGATGGACCAGCGGGTCCACGCAGAGCCCGATGATCGGCACGCACAGACTCGGCCGACTCGGCGCGGGGGCAGGGGAGTTGGCGCTCCGGCTCGGTGTGGGCGTGGGAGTGGCGGTGGGTGCGGGCGCCGTGGTCGGTGTCGGACGGGAGGCCGGTTCCTGAGCTGCGGGTGGTGGCGTGGTGGCCGTCGTCGTCTCGGGGATGGTCGTCGACTCCGCACGCGTGGGTGTCGCGGTCGCGTACGGAGTCGGTACGACCCCGGAGGTCGTCGTCGGGCTCGCGCTCGCGCCGCCCATCACCGAGGTCGCCGAGGGGATCGCCGTCGGGTCGGCGCTGATGGTGGCGGCGGCGTTGGCCGGGCGGTCGGTGCCGGTGCCGGTGCCCGGGTCCGGGCGGGGGTCCGCCTCTGCCGTGCCCAGTCCGCCGACTGCCGACTCGGGCGTCAGTCGCACGAGGCTCAGCACACCGGCGGCCACGGCGAGCCCTCCGACGGCGAGCATGACCTTGCGGGGGCGGGGGCGGCGGTGCCGGCCGCGCGGGGTCCGGGGGAGCGGCGGTTCCATCTCCGAGGTGTCCTCGGCCGGCTCCGCCTTCGTGGTCGTCGTCACGATCCCTCCCCTGTGGTGTGGCGGACGCACGTTATGCGCTTCTACGGGCGGTGCGGCGGGAGTTGGGCGGGATGTCACCCGAACGGGGAAGGTGCGTGCGATGATCGGGGCGAGGTCTGTTAACCCACGTTAACCAGGAGGCGGTCATGAGCGAGGAGCGGTCCGAGACACGGTTCGGGGAGTTCGTGCTGGTGCGGCGGCACGGGTACGTCGCGGAACTCGTCCTGGACCGGCCGAAGGCCATGAACGCCGTCTCCACGGCGATGGCGGGCTCGATCGCCGCGGCCTGTACGGCACTGGCGGCGGACCGGGACGTACGCGTGACCGTGGTGACCTCCTCGCACGAGCGGGCGTTCTGCGTCGGCGCGGACCTGAAGGAGCGCAACTCCCTCACGGACGCGGAACTCGTAAGGCAGCGCCCGCTCGCGCGCGGCGCGTACACCGGCGTTCTGGAGTTGCCGATGCCGGCGATCGCCGCCGTGCACGGCTTCGCACTCGGCGGCGGCTTCGAACTGGCCCTGTCCTGCGACCTGATCGTGGCGGACCGTACGGCTGTGGTGGGGTTGCCGGAGGTGTCGGTGGGCGTGATTCCGGGGGGTGGCGGCACACAGTTGCTGCCCCGCCGGGTGGGCGCGGCGCGTGCGGCCGAACTGATCTTCACCGCGCGGCGGTTGGAGGCGCCCGAGGCGGCGGAGCTGGGCCTGGTGGACGTCCTGGTGGAGGCCGGCCGGGACCGCGAGGAGGCGCTGGCGCTGGGTGCGCGTATCGCCGCGAACTCGCCCGTCGGACTCCGGGCGGCCAAGCGGGCGCTGCGGCTGGGGCACGGGCTGGATCTGCGCGCCGGCCTCGAGGTCGAGGACGCGGCGTGGCGGTCGGTGGCGTTCTCGGGGGACCGGGCGGAGGGCGTGGCGGCGTTCAACGAGAAGCGGACGCCGGAGTGGCCGGGGGAGTAGGGAGAGTCGCGGAGGAGGAAGAGGGGGCTTGGGTTGTCTGCCGGGTGCGGGCCGGTGGGGGCTGATCGCGCAGTTCCCCGCGCCCCTAGGGGTCGGTGCTGGCCGCGTTGGTTAGTGGGCCTGTATCGGTCGCGCCCGCGCGGCGGAGTCGCATGTGTCGCCCGGGGTATTGGTGGCGGACCTCGCCGCCTCTCCGATCGCCGCCCCGCGCTGCTGTTCGCCGGTGAGTGGACCCCGCTGCCGTTCATCCGCTCACGACACCTGTTCGCCGCATCAATGTCCCGCTATGCACCAAACCTCCCTAGCCTGGAGTGATGGGTGAGGACAGGCGGCTGGCGGCCGTGGTGGAGCTGGCGCAGGGGATGGCGGCGGCGCACACACCGCGGGAGTCCTGGCGGGCGGCGGCGGCCGGGGCGTGCCGGGCGCTGGACGGGAGTTTCGCCGCGCTGTCGGTGTGGGAGCGGGAGCTGGGCCGGCTGCGGGTCCTGGCGAACGTCGGGGAGCGGGCCCGGGGCGAGGAGGAGTTCCCGGACGGCGAGACCTATCCCGTGCACCAGTTTCCCGAGATCACCGAGTTCCTGCACGAGCGATGGGCCGGCGGCGGCGAGCCCAACGCCTGGGTCGAGACCGCCGAGGGCCCGGCAGCGGGCAGCCCCGGCTACTGCCACCAGCGCGTGGCGGCCCTACGGCGTCGTAGGCGCGGATGCTGTGTGGTCGCCCCGATCGTGCTGCACGGGCGGGCCTGGGGTGAGCTGTATGTGGCGCGGCCGGTCGGTGCACCCGTCTTCGACCGGGGGGACGCCGACTTCGCGACCGTGCTGGCCTCCGTCGTCGCGGCCGGGATCGCCCAGACCGAGCGGCTGGAGGAGGCCCGGCGGCTCGCCTTCACGGACGCGCTCACCGGGCTCGCCAACCGGCGGGCCGTCGACGTACGGCTCGACGAGGCGGTCGAGCGGCATCGGCGCGACGGGGTCGTGGTCAGCCTCGTCGTCTGCGACCTCAACGGGCTCAAGCGCGTCAACGACACTCAGGGGCATGCGGTCGGTGACCGGCTCCTCGAACGCTTCGGCTCGGTGCTGTCGCTGTGCGGGGCGATGCTGCCGGGCGCGCTCGCGGCGCGGCTCGGCGGGGACGAGTTCTGCCTGCTCGCGGTCGGGCCGCCCGCCGACGAGGTGGTCGACGCGGCGGTCGAACTGTGCCGCCGCGCCGCCGAGTTGGAGCTGGGGGAGGGTGTCGCCTGCGGGGTGGCTTCGACGGAGGATCCGATCGGGGCGGTGCGTTCGGGTCGGCGTCTGTTCCGGCTGGCGGACGCGGCCCAGTACCGTGCGAAGGCGCTCCGCGCGGACAAGCCGGTGGTGGCCGGGCGGGACGGCCCGGACGATCCGGTGGTGCAGCTCGCCGACTCCCCGACGCCGGAGATGCCTGCCGAGCGGCGGCGGTTCCGGGGCCGTAGGACGTGACCTAGCTGTAAGGGTCTAACCGGTGACCCGGTAGTGACACCGCCGCATTCAATGCGTACGCTCCTGAATATGGATATGCACACTGTGGTGGTGGGGACGTCCGGGGTCACCGCGTCCGACGTTCTCGCCGTGGCGCGTGGAGGCGCCCGGATCGAGCTTTCCGGTGAGGCCGTCGCGGCGCTCGCCGCGGCGCGGGAGATCGTGGACGCGCTGGCCGCCAAGCCGGAGCCCGTGTACGGGGTGAGCACCGGGTTCGGGGCGTTGGCGTCCCGGCACATCAGCCCGGAACTGCGCGCACAGTTGCAGCGCAACATCGTCCGCTCGCACGCCGCCGGCATGGGTCCGCGGGTGGAGCGGGAAGTCGTCCGCGCGCTCATGTTCCTGCGGCTGAAGACCGTCTGCTCGGGGCACACCGGTGTACGGCCCGAGGTCGCGCAGACCATGGCCGACGTGCTGAACGCCGGGATCACCCCCGTCGTCCACGAGTACGGCTCCCTCGGCTGCTCCGGCGACCTGGCCCCGCTCTCCCACTGCGCGTTGACGCTCATGGGCGAGGGCGACGCCGAAGGCCCGGACGGGGTCGTACGGCCCGCCGGCGATCTGCTCGCGGAAGCCGGTATCGCGCCGGTCGAGCTGCGCGAGAAGGAGGGCCTCGCCCTTCTCAACGGCACCGACGGCATGCTCGGCATGCTGGTCATGGCCCTCGCCGACCTCGACATGCTCTACAAGTCCGCCGACGTCACCGCCGCCCTCTCCCTGGAGGCGCTGCTCGGCACCGACAAGGTGCTCGCGCCCGAGCTGCACGCCATCCGTCCGCACCCCGGGCAGGGTGCCAGTGCCGCCAACATGCTTGCCGTGCTTGCCGGTTCGGAGCTGACCGGGCACCACCAGGACGGCGCGCCCCGCGTCCAGGACGCCTACTCCGTCCGGTGCGCCCCGCAGGTCGCCGGTGCCGGGCGGGACACCATCGCGCACGCACGGCTCGTCGCCGAACGGGAGTTGGCGTCCGCCGTCGACAACCCCGTTGTGCTGCCCGACGGTCGGGTCGAGTCCAACGGCAACTTCCATGGCGCGCCGGTGGCTTACGTCCTCGACTTCCTCGCCATCGCCGTCGCCGACCTCGGTTCGATCGCCGAGCGCCGTACCGACCGGCTGCTCGACAAGAACCGCTCGCACGGGCTGCCGCCGTTCCTCGCGGACGACGCCGGGGTCGACTCCGGGCTCATGATCGCCCAGTACACGCAGGCCGCGCTGGTCAGCGAGATGAAGCGGCTCGCCGTACCGGCCTCCGCCGACTCGATCCCGTCCTCCGCGATGCAGGAGGACCACGTCTCCATGGGCTGGTCGGCCGCGCGCAAGCTGCGCACCGCCGTCGACAACCTCACCCGGATCATCGCCGTCGAGCTCTACGCCGCGACGCGCGCCGTGGAGCTGCGCGAGGGGCTGGCTCCGGCTCCCGCGTCCCGGGCGGTCATCGACGCCGTACGGGCGGCGGGAGTTGAGGGTCCGGGGCCGGACCGGTTCCTGTCTCCCGACCTCGCCGCGGCGGACGCGTTCGTGCGGGGCGGGCACGTGGTCGAGGCCGTGGAGAAGGTCACCGGGCCGCTGCGGTAGGACAGCTGGGGCCCCGTCCCGCCAACGGCTGGGCCCCGTCGGTCACTTGAGCTTGGCGGTCTGTGCGTCGATCACGGCGGACGGCACGTCGTAGGCCTTGTCCGACATCAGGGCACCGAGGTTGACCGTGTAGTACGTGACGAGGGTGCTGCCGCGGCGCACCACCTCGGTGTGCACGGTGCCCGTCTGGCCGTCGGCCTCGTCCATCTCACCGCTCGCGGCGAACGCCACGGACTCGTCGCCGGTGCCGGAGGCCTTCTCGGCGGCGATCTTGGTGTACTTCTGGCCGTCGGTCCCCGGGGTGAGGGTGTAGCCGCTCGAGCAGCTTCCGATCGCGTCGGAGACGGACTTGAACGTCTTCGCGGCGCCGTCACCGTCGTACGAGGACAGCCCGACGAAGGTGACCGTGCGGCTGAGCGCGGCACTCCACGCGTCGTCGAACTCCTCCTCGCTCAGGTCCTCCAGCGACTTGGAGGGGGAGGCGGACGCGGAGACCGGCTTCGCCTCGGTGACCATCCTGCTGGTGGCCGCGGCGGCGTCACCCGGCGCCAGGGCGGTCATGGCCCAGGCCAGCGGACGGCACTGTTCCTTGTCGACCGTGACACCGCTCTTGGGAATCGAGATGGACTTGGGGGCCGCCGCGACCTCGTAGCCGTCGACCTCGCCCTTCGCGATGATCAGCTTCTTCAACTCGGCGGCGGTGAGCGCCTTCGTGGACCCCTTGCCGGAGTCCTTGCCGGAGTCTTTCGCGTCGTCCGAACCGCCGTCGGAGCAGCCGGTGATGAGGGCCAGCGACAGTGCGCTCACCGCGACGGTGACGCACAGCCGTATGCCCGATGATCTCTTCATGAGCGGACTATGAAGCTTGAGTCAAAGAAGCGTCAAGCCAGTTAAAAGCCAAGCCGTTCCCGTCGTACCGAATACGCCACGAAACCCGCGCCGAGGCCGAGGAACACCGTGCCGCCGACGATGTACGGCGTGGTGTTCGGGCTGCCGGTGTCGGCGAGTTGGGCGTCGTCGGAGGAGGCGGTGACGGCCGTCGAGGTGACCCGTGCCTGCTGGGTGACCTGCGAGGTGGGCGTCGCCGAAGTCTCCACTCTGGCCTGGTCGGTCACCGTCGCGTTGGCGGAGGGGACGAACCAGAGGGCGCCCAGCAGGGTGCCCGCGGCGGTGGCGGTCAGCATCGTTCGGCGAGCGGTTGACACGGAATATCGATCCCCTTGTGGTGCTGGCGAATTGGCCGTGTGGAGCGATGCTAATGAACTGTGCGGGTCGCGGGAAAGTCACGGGAGCTGTGGGCCGTACGCTCCCGGCATGAGCACCCCAGAGACATCACGTTTTGTACGCCTTCGTGTCGAACTCGTTCTTGAAGTCGAGAACGAGGACGCCGTGACCAAGGCCGCGCTGGCCAAGATCGCCGACGATCCCGAGCTGCCCGGCGACGAACGCACACACGCCGAGAGCGCTGTGACAGAAGACACCGCCGAGGCCCTCGCCTATCTCGTGGACCCGTTCGACCTGGTCAGCGAGATGCCCGGGGTCGAGCTTGCCCAGGCCTCGTGGAGCAGCGAGGAGATCGACTACGACCCGGATTCGCCGGATTGGGACATCGACGAGGATGATGTCGACGGCGATGAGGAAGCGGACGAGGCGGCAGTGGTCGGCTGAGCTGTGCTGGGGCGTAGGTGACCCCGGGCGGCAACCGCTGCCCGGGGTTTCGTCGTGGACGTGGTGTGCCCCACACATGGGCGATAAGCGGAACGGGACGCACCAGTCGTAGCGTTGGTTTATCAAGGATTGTTAAACGGGGACTGCGGCGGGGCTAACGGGGTCACTCGGGGTTTTCGGGTTTTTCGGCAACGATGGAGAAGCGTGTGATGACGGACAGTAAGCGGCGCAAGAGCTTCATGGCTGCGTCCGCACTGCTCGGCGGTGTGCTCGTGCTCACGGCGTGTTCCGGCAGCGACGACAAGTCGTCCGGGAGCGACTCGAGCCAGAGCTCGCAGTCGAAGGCCGACGAGGCGGCCGCCAAGAAGTCCTCCGAGGCGCAGATCAAGATCACGCCGGCGGACGGTTCGGACAACGCCTCCATCAACAACTCGGCCGCGGTGACTGTCAGCAAGGGCACGCTCACGGCCGTGACGATGACGACGGCGGACGGCAAGGCCGTCGCGGGCACCATCGCCGCCGACAAGCTCAGCTGGAAGCCCAGCGCGCAGCTGGACCGCTCGACCACGTACAAGGTCGCGGCCACGGCCAAGGACTCCGCCGGGCTCGCCGCCCACGAGAACGCCTCCTTCACCACGGTCTCCCCGGCCAACAGCTTCATAGGGAACTTCACGCCCGAGGACGGCTCCACGGTCGGCGTCGGCATGCCGGTGTCGATCAACTTCAACAAGGCGATCACGAACAAGGCCGCCGTCCAGAAGGGCATCACGGTCACCTCCACCAGCGGCCAGGAAGTCGTCTGCCACTGGTTCAACACCCAGCGCATGGACTGTCGCCCCGATGACTACTGGAAGGAGAACTCCACCGTCACGCTGAAGCTCGCGCTCGACGGCGTGGAGGGCGCCTCCGGGGTCTACGGCGTGCAGCAGAAGACGGTCACCTTCCACATCGGCCGCAACCAGGTCTCGTACGTCGACGCGAAGTCCAAGCAGATGAAGGTCGAGCAGGACGGCAAGGTCGTCAAGACCATCCCGATCTCGGCCGGCTCCCCCGAACACACCACGTACAACGGCCAGATGGTCATGTCCGAGAAGTTCACGCAGACGCGTATGAACGGTGCGACGGTCGGTTTCACGGATGACGACGGCAAGGGTGAGTACGACATCAAGGATGTCCCCCACGCCATCCGCCTCACCAGCTCCGGCACGTTCATCCACGGCAACTACTGGGGTTCGCCCTCGGTGTTCGGCAGCGTCAACACCAGCCACGGCTGCGTGGGCCTCCAGGACGTGAAGGGCGCGGGCGACAAGAACATGCCGGCGGCGTGGTTCTACAACAACTCGATCGTGGGTGACGTCGTCGTCATCTCCAACACCGGCGACAAGACGGTGTCTCCGGACAACGGCCTCAACGGCTGGAACATGGACTGGGCGCAGTGGAAGGCGGGGTCGGCGGTCTGACCCGCCCCGGTCTGACCTGACCTGTCGACTCCGGTCAACTTCGGTACGCGTGAAGGCGGTTGCCCCTGAGTGGGGGTGGCCGTCTTTTCGCTGCCTGGCTCAAGTGGCCTACGGCATATGCGAGTTGCCGGTAATATCCGTCATATGACGCACCCTCGGGTGCGCCTCCCTTGTTCCGGGTCCCGTCCCCTCGGGGCCCGGCCCGAAGCGAGGCGGTTCCGGGTACAAAAAAAGGCCGCCTCCCTGAGAAAAGGGAGGCGCACCCATGGGACGTCATGCCAGACCAAAGCTGACTCTTGTGTGTCGGCTCACCCGGCGGTTGCCGGAATCGTGGGCCAAGCACGTGAGGAGGTGGTGGCTCTGGTGGATCACCAGGTAGCCGGAGGCCCCCAGCGGTATTAGGGGCCTCCGAAGGCTCCTGAGTGAGCCTGAGCCCCTGTCACGGATACCCGCCGTGGCGGGGGCTCGTTCCTCTTCGCCGACGACGATACCGGCTACGGCGCCCGCAGCAAGCCCGACTTGTCAACAGGGGTCTTGAGCGCGCTGATGAAGGCGGCTGCCTGGGTGGGTGGCCGCCTTCGAGCTGTGGTCCTTTGCCGAGGTCGGCCGGGGGGGCTTCTTCGCGAAAGTGTGACACTTTGGCGCGGAGTGTCACACTTCTGCGGCTTACCCTCCGGGGAGGGGGCGTCCGACTGTCAGCAGCTCTTCAGAGCGGCGATGAAAGGGGCCCAGGCCGGGGCGGTGAGGACGACTGCAGGGCGGTGCGGAGCCTTTGAGTCGCGTACGGGGACGAGGCCGGGGAGGTTGTGGGCGACCTCGACGCAGTTGCCGCCGTCCCCGTTGCTGTAGCTCGACTTGCGCCAGAGGGCGGCGCCGGGGAAGTCGCTGGCGACCTCGACGCAGTCCCCGCCGTCCCCGTTGCTGTAGCTGCTCTTCAGCCAGAGCGCGTCACTCAAGTCGGTCCCGTTGCTTACCATTTCGGTATTCCTCTGCCGCTGCCTCGATCATCGCCAGGGACGCCTCCGGTGACAGTGCGACGGCCCTGAGCCGATCGTATGCCTTGCGGTACTGCTTCACGAGGGCCGGATCGTCGATGGTGTCACCGCTGTACGACGCTTCGGTGTAGATCAACGGCGGAGCGTCCGGGAAGGCCATGACCTTGATGGAGGCGGCCATCAGAGGATGCGCGCCGCACGTCCGCGGAACGATCTGCGGAGTGACCCGACGCCGCTCGGCCAACTCCACGATCCGGTCGAGCTGTTCGGCCATCTCCCGTGGCGGCAGGACGGGGTCGGCAAGCAGCGACTCGTGCAGGATCGCCCAGTACTCCGGGGTGGAGTGGTCGTCCTCGAAGAGGCGGGCGCGGGTGAGGCGGCCCGTCACCTTCTCCTCGACCCACTCGTCGGAGGCCGCCGGGTGAGCCGACCGGACCATCGTCCGCGCGTAGGCGGCGGTTTGCAGCAGCCCCGGGATGTTGATGGGGCACCACTCCTCGATGGACTCCGCGTGCTTCTCCGCCTCCAGGACCTTCTCGAAGTACGCGGCGTGCGGCCCCCTCCGTGCCTTCCGCACAACCTCACAGTTCCGCTCGAAGAACCCGTCCGTCCCCAGCTTCCGATCCGCGTGCTGGGCCAGATCGAGCGGCATCCTTCGCTCACCGTGCTCGATGTCGCTCAGGTACGTCTTGCTGTAGAAGCTGCCCTTGAGGAACGAATCCAACGACAGCCCCGCCTCCTCCCGCTTCCACCTCAACTCCTTGCCGTAGAAGGTCGGAACGCTCATCGACCCGTCGATGTCCTTGCCCCGTGCCACCACTTGCCCTCCTCCGCAGCCCCGGTCGCGAACGCGAAACCTCTTTTACGGTAGCCAGCGAAACGCCAGTCTGTGAGGAGTTCGTCACAGAGCGCACAGGAGGCATCCGTTCATGTCCACCCCCTACGACACCACCCTCTGCGTGGAGGAACTCCGCGACGCCCTCGCCCTGCACGACATCACGCTCCCCTCCCTCGGCGTGGACATCCTGACCGCCGGCCTCGTCGCGCTCGGGAACTGCAACACCGCCACGGCCCGCGAACTCGCCGCCGCTCTCCGCAAGGCGGCGGAACGGTGACCTTCGAACTCCGCTTGCTCGCCACCCCGAAGGCCGTACCGGAACTGCGCCACCACCTCCGCCACCACACCTACGACGTCCGCCTCTGCGCAACGGAGTTGGTGACGAACGTGATCGACCATGTTGGGGAGGGAACTCCGGTGACCGTCAGAGTCCTCGGCACGGATGACGGTCACACGCGCGTCGAGGTCACCGACCCGGATCCGCGCGCGTTGCCTGTTCTGCTTAGGGCCACCGCGACTGACGAACACGGCCGGGGCATGGCCCTTCTCGATGCGCTCGCGCAGCGGTGGGGTGTGGAGCAGGGGGCGGATCGGAAGACGGTGTGGTGCGTGCTCATGAACCAAGCAGGCGCCGAAGACGCCTGACCTCTTCGACCAGTTGGGGAACTGCTTCTCTGGCCATGGCGATGAACGCCGCGTTCTCGGGCCACCTCCACGCCCAGCCCGGTGTCCTGGACCGTACTGACCGCGACCAGGTTCATGGCGTGATCGTCATCGAGGTTCCTGACGAACCATGGACCTGGTGTGGCGGCCGAGCACATCTCCTCGATCTCATCGAGATCGAGTTCCGGACTTCCTGAGCAGGGCCTTCGCGTCATCCTGGGAAACCTCCAACAGTGCCTCGTGCTTGTAGGAATCCATGTCGTCCACGTAGCGAGGCAGACCCGGGCGTTCGGAACTGAAGGTCACATGCGCGGTGAGCAGGTCGCCCTCCAGGCCTCCCTCGGACAAAGAGACGTACCCGAACATTGGCCATGGGTGACTCACCGGCACAGCCAGAAGGGCGATGCAGGCATAGCCGAGAGAGCGGCGCAGGAGTGTTTTATCCCTTTCCGGATCCGACTCCGGGAGATCGTAGTCCGTCATGCCGCGGCCGTTTACGGTGGCCTCGTAATGGATGACATCATCGAATTCTGTGAGCGGTGTGCCGGAGTAGCCAGAAAACAGCGCTGTCAGGAGTTGCGCATCGCCTTCTGAAGTCCAACCGGCTCGGACGATGGCACGGAACGGATCCGGTACATCCTCTTCCTGGACGATGTGCTCGACCGCCTTAAAGAATTCGGACATCCTGGCATTCATTCTCATGGTCATCCCTCTCCCAGCATTCTCAGCCCCTTGTCGATTCCTGCCTGGAATCCAGGATTCCTGCCTATTTCCTTCTCGACGGAACGCGGCAGCCCCTCGAACTTTTCGGTGCTGAAATTGTACTGGTACTTAGCTGTGGGATTGCTCTGGTCCTGGAAGTGCAACTGCCCGGCACGCTGCCCGGGATTGGGGTTCTCGACGTCAATGCGGTACGGGCCGTGGTTCCACATCGTCTTACTGGTCACCTGAGTGCCGTTGGCGTCGATCATGCTGCTGGATGCAGCGGGGGGAGGCTCCTTGATCCCGTACAAGTCACGCATGTCCTGAACGCGCTGATCCACGACATTCGGGTTGTACGGGTCCTTGGTGAAGGCCGGCTGCGAGGTGTGTCCCTCGGGCAGGTCAGGGCACTTCAGGCCGAACGGGTCGACCCAGATGTGAGGGTTGAGGACATAGGCCAGAGGGTTCGGGGCCGGCGACAGTCCGAGAGGGTCAGGCGTGACGTAGCGCGCTGTCTCGGGGTCGTAGTGGCGGAAGTAGTTGTAGTGGAGCCCCGTTTCGGGGTCGTAGTACTGGCCCGGAAAGCGGAGAGGTGTGTAGGCGGTGCTGTTGGCGGCCCAAGCGGTATTGCCCCACAGGGTGTTGCGAGTACGCCAGGCGATCTCACCGTGTTCGTCGACGAGTTCGCTGGGAGTTCCGACGAGATCGGTGACGATGGCGAAGAATCGGGAGTCGATCTCTTCTTGCGGTGCCTCGGCTGCCGTGATGCGCTCGGTCTGGGCGATGGGCCGCAGACCCTGGTGATCCCAGGTCAGCGTGACTGGATTGGGCAGTTCCAGGGACGTGGTGGTCTCTTCGCAGAGCGTTGTGCCGTCCCAGGTGAAGTCGATCCGCTCGACCACCGTGTCACCGTGGCGGCCCAGACGAAGTTTCGCCGTGCGGCGACCCAAAGGATCGTAGGTGTAGCGCCAACGGGTTCCGTCCGGGGTGGTAACCGCTGTCAGGCGATCCTCCCCGTCCCATTCGTAGCGCCAGGTGTCAGGTTTGCGCGACAAGTGGGACTTCTGGCGCAGAATTATGCGGCCGAGTTCGTCGTGCTGGTAGCGGACGTTGCCCGCGCGGGTGACGCGGGTGCCGGTGTACTCCCGCTCGCCTCTCGCTTCCTGACCGGGGTGGGCCGCCGGCCAGGAAGCCCGGGTCTGGTTGCCTGCCTCGTCGTACGCGTACGACTCGGTCCAGTTCGCCGCGTGTACCGCCGTTACACGGCCCACCACGTCCAAGTCGAAGCTGCGTGCGCCGGAGAGGTGGTCGTCGATTGCGGTCAGGTTGCCGTCGGCGCGGTAGGTGTACGCGCGGTGCTGAATCCTGCGACCGGCGACACCGGCCACGGATTGCTCCGTCAAGCGGCCCGAGACGTCGTACGCATGCGTCTGTGTCACCATCTCGCCTATGTGGCGGGTCAGTTCGCGACCTGCTTCGTCATAGGTGAAGTCGACCCGGCGGCCGGACGTCACCATGTCCACACGGTTGCCGGCGGCGTCGTACGACCAAGTGCACCGTGCCCCGCTCGGCGTGGTGCGGCCCGTGCGACGGCCGAGCACGTCGTACTCGTAAGTCACCGCCCGACCATTGACAGTCTCCGAGCGCACGCGGCCGAAGCGATCCCGCAGTACGGTCACCGTCGTACCGTCAGGTCCCGTCGCCTGAGCCAGCTGGTCCGTCAAGTCGTAGGCGTACGTGGTCAGTTGTCCGGCTGTGTCTTTGCGTGTCACCTGACCGAGTACGTCTCGCTCGAAGGCCACCGTCTGACCCTGCGCGTTCGTGCGGGAGACCAGACGGCCCGCTGTGTCGTAGGCATAGGAGACGGAGCGGTCGTCGAAATCCGTTTCCCCGACGAGACGCCCAGCCGGGTCGTACTCGTATGTCCACAGCAGACCCTGCGGGTTGATGACCCGCGTCAGGCGTAGTTCTGTGTCGTACTCGAATTCGTGGCGGACACCGTCGGGGCCGGTACGGGCGGTGAGCAGGTCGAAGTGGGTGTACTCGAAGCGGGAGATGCCGCCGAGTGGGTCGGCGTGGGTGGTGCAGTTGCCCTCGCCGTCGTACGTCCAGGACTCGGTTGTGCCATCGGGAGCGGTGCGGCGGGTCAGGCAACCCTCGATCGTCCACTCCAGTCGGCTCACTGACCCCGTGGGGTCGGTGACCACCACCGGTCGGCCGAAGGCGTCTCGTTCGTACGTCGTTGTCGCCCCGAGCGGATCGGTGATCGAGACAGGGAGTCCGGCCCGGTCGCAGCGGACCAGGGTCACATTGCCAAGCGGGTCGGTGACGGTCGTGAGATGGCCGACGTCGTCGTATGAGAAACGTGTGGTCTGGCCTGTGGGGGCAGTCAGCGATGTCCTGTTCCCGCGCTGGTCGAACGTTTGACGCCAGACCGTGCCGTCCGGGTTCACCACCTTCACCGGCAGACCAAGTTCGTTGTACTCGGCTTTCGCCTCGCGTCGGTCCGGGCGGGCGGCGACGAGTAGGTTGCCCGCCTCGTCGTAGCGGAACGACGCGGTGTGGCCCAGGGGATCGGTCTCGGAGAGCAGGCGGTTGTAGCGATCGCGCTGGTACTGGGTGACCGCGCCGAGCGGGTCGGCCTCGGCCACCACCTGGCAGGCGTCATTGACGAAGAAGCGGCGGATGTGACCCTCGGCTGTGGCCGTGGTCGTGACCCGCAAGTCGGTGTCCGGGGTGGTGCCGTCGTATGTGATGCGCCGGGTCAAGTGCCCCGCGTACCCTCCCTCGGATATGCAGCGGCCCTGGTCGTCGTACTCGTACGTGTAGCTGTGATCGTTGGTGTCCGTCCACGAGGTAATACGGCCGGCGTCGTCGTACGTGTAGCGCAGAGGGCGCCCAGAGGAGTTGATGACCTGGGTCAGGTGACCGTCGGTGTAGCCGTAGCGCTTCAGCTCCTGACCGGTGGCCGCCAGATGGAACGCAGTGATCCGGCCCGCCTGCGTGGTGATGCGGACGTGGTAGCCGCCGTTGGAGACGACAGCCAGCGGAGTGCCGTCGGTGTCGTACTCGAAGGTGACCCAGTTGCCGTTGCGGTCGTCGATCTGTTCCAGGACCGACAGGTTCTCGGTGCGGTCGGTGAAGTGCCACACCCGGCGCGTCTGCGGGTCGGTGACGGTGTAGCCGCCGTCGGCGCGGTCCAGAGGCCAGCGCGGGCCGTGGCTGGGCAGGGTGGGCAGGCCGGGGGCGGGGTGCGGGTAGGTCAGAAGCAGGCCGCCCTCGGTGACGAAGACGACGCCTTCGGAGTCGATCTCCAGGCGCTGGTCGAGGGTGGAGGACCATGACGGGCCGAACCAGCGGCCGAGATCGTAGGAGGACTCGAAACGGCGTTTGAGGACCAGTGGCAGATGGGCTGGAAGCGAGACATCGGTCTGCGGCAGCACCATTCGGCCGGTCGCGACGTCTACGGGGTCGCCCTCGCAGACCGTCTCGTTCGGCTGCCGACTGCTGCCCTCAGGGTTCTCCGTCGCGCCCTTGCGCCCGGCGCCCGCCGACTCCCCGGCCGCGTCCTTCGCCGACCGCTGCACCCCTGTCTCGACGGCACTTTCCACGCCGTCCTTGAGCGCGGCCCGGCCGAACGCCGCCTCCAGCCCCGCCCCGTCGCCGAACAGGTTCGGGATCAGCCGGCCCGTCCCCTCCGACGGGTCCTTCATGAAGTCGTCCAGCATCGTCTTCGCGGCCCGTTCCGGATGCGCGCCCGTCGAAATCAGCCCCGCCAACGTCATGTTGACGTTCTGGACGTACGCAGCTGGGTGCGTCAGGTTGTACGGGTCCATCGGATTGAGGCCGCGGGCGAAGTTCAGGATGCCCGCCGTGCCCTTCACCACGCCGCCGCCGAAGTGCAGGATCTCCGTGTTGACGGCCTGGTAGCCGTCGACCGCGTCCGCCTTCAACCGGGCCAGCGGGGGCGGTTCGGCGGGGGCGTGGGCCAGGGCCTTGCGGACCGCGCCCGCCGCCGTGCGGGCGGCCTCGTCGCGTTGGCGGCGGGCCTCGTTCAGGATCTCGTGGGCACGTTGTACGGCGGCTGCGCCGGGGTCCGTCGACGGCTCGTGCTTCTTGTCGTCGTCCTTGTGCTTCGCTACGTCCGCCTTGTACGCGTCCGACGCCTTCTTCCCCGGCCCGTACAGATCGATCGCGTCCTGCGCCTGCCCCTGCGCCCACTCCACCGTGTCCGCGTACGACGACAGCGCCTTGCCCGCCGCGTCGCAGGCGTCCGCCGCCTGGAGCCACTTCGTGGGGTGCATCGCGAATTTCCTGCGGAACGCCTCAGCCGCCTCGCCTTGCCAGGATGACGAGTTGAGCCTCCGCATGCCGTCGCCGACCTTGTCGAAGGCCGTGTAGAAGTCCGTCAGGTGCTTGGCCGTCGCCCGGATCGCCTTCGCGTCGCCGTGGACCAGGTCCTTCGGCTGGTCGGTCTGGCCCAACTGCTGTTCGCCCGGGGTCGCGCCCAGGTCCGAGGCGATACGGTCGCCCGCGTTCTCGACCTTGTTCGCGAGGTCGTGCGCACCGACCTTGTCCAGCGCGTCGCCGGCGACATCCGTGCCCTTGTCGACGAGTTCGCCGGTGAGCTTCTTGCCCTGGTCGACGACATCGCCGACCTTGCCCAGCCCGGAGTTGACCAGATCGCCGATCCCCATCAGCCCGCGTCCCCGCCCTGCTGAGCCTGTTCCTGCGCAGCCTCTGCCGCCTTCGCCCGTTCCTCCGGTGACGGGCCCAACCCGCTGTCAAGGAACTGGTTGTACTCGTCCCCGCTCAGCCCGGCCGCGCTCGCCAGGTTCGCCGGGTTGAGGCCCGGGCCCAACGGGCTGATCGTGTGCGAGGTCATCACATCCCGCGCCGCGTCCTTGTAGGCCTGCTCGCTGTTGTCCATCGCCTTGTCCATCGACGCGGCGCTGTAGTCCACGCCGCCCGTGTACTCGTTGTTGCGCACCAGGTCGCCCCAGCCCTGCTTCGTGACCTCGTCCTCCGACGCGTACGGATTGCCCATCCCCGCGTTCACCACGATCTTCATCGTGCCCTCGACGTACTGGTCCGTCTCGTACAGCGTGCCCGCCGAAAGACCCACGCCCGCCGCGAAGTTGTTGCCCTCGTTCACCAGCGCGCGCACGCCCCACTCCCAGCGTTCGCAGAACGACGTGAACCCCGACAGCAACTCCCCGTTGCCCAACTCCAGGCCTGACAGGCTTAGTTCGGCGAAGCCCCGGCCCGCTCCGGCCAAGCTGTCGATGCCCAGATCCTTCAACTCGCCCAGCACCAGCGTGATGCCCTGCGCTATCTCTTCGAGCCCGGCCGCCCTGATGTTCTCGCCGCTGTCCCCGCTCATGCCCGCACCGCCCCGTCCCCGTCCCCGCTCATCCCCGCACCTCCGCGTCCACCGCCGCCGCCTCCGGCACGACCCCCGTCACCGGCGGAAACAGCACTCCCTCGCCCTCGGTACCCACATCCAGGGCCACTCCGCACGGCACATCCACAGAAGGCACCGCCGAGTCCAACAAGCGCGCTCCCAGCAGCCGTTGATACGGCCACTCCCGCCCGCCTTCACCCCTCGCGATCGCGAACCTCGCCAACGCCGACTCGTTCGAAAACGCGTAGATCCACCGGATACCGCCGAAATCGCCGACCAAGGGTGCGTTGTCCTCGTCGGTGGGAACCAGTACCGCCGTACGACGGAACTCGCCCAGCAGCACCGCGAATTCATGCCGTCTGCGCACGGCATCGCCGCTGTTCAGGGGCTCGAACTCGGTGATTGGTGCAGGAGGTGGCTCCGCCTCGCCCATCTCCGCGTAGTCCAGCAACCGGGACCGTCGTATGCCCCTGGCCTCGCCGGTCTCCCCGGCGTCCTTCCCGCTGTTCTCCATGTCGTTTCCCCCGCGATCGGACATGGGTGAAATCATCACACCAGCACATCGCGTACGGCAACGCGGATACCCGCAACAGGATCTGACCGGCGCCGAAAGCATCGTAAAACGGTATAGAGCGCAACCCTATTGACAGCCCCACGCAGGCTCATTCTTTGGCCATGGACAGCCTTCTCATCGTTCTCTTATGTCGGCCTTATGGCATCATCACGCGCTGTACCTAGCTTGCGGGCCATGTTCTTCACCTACCTGAGGCGCGAGTTGCGCCGCCGCAGAAAAGCGGCCCTCGTCGTCGCCTCCGGCCTCGCACTCGGCATTGCGCTGGTCATCGTGGTCAACTCCGTGTCCTCCGGCATGGGGAAGGCACAGGACAAGGTCCTCCAGTCGCTGTACGGACTCGGTACGGACATGACCGTCACCAAGGCGGCCACGCCCACAGCGAGCGGCTCGCAGCAGCCGCGGTTCCAGTTCGACGCCAACAACAACGACGACAGCAAGACGCAGAGCAGTGACCGCGTCATGGTCCAGGGCTTCACCACCCTGGCCTCCACCACCGTCACCAAGGTGGCGGGGCAGAAGGGCGTCTCCGACGCCGTTGGCGGGCTCAGCCTCAACGTCGTCAAGGTCGACGGGCAGTTCACCCGCGGCCAGTTCCAGCAGGACCAGGGCAGCGGCAGCACCGGAACCGGCGGTAACCGCGGTGGTGGCACCGGCGCGCCGCAGGGCGAAGTCACCGGTGGTGGCGCCAACTTCAACATCAACTCGTACTCGGTCTACGGCACGGACGTCACCAAGCCCGCGCTCGGCCCGCTGACCTCCTCGAAGATCACCAGCGGCCGTACCTTCACCACCGCCGAGGCCAACTCCAAGGTCGTCGTCGCCGACTCGGCGTACGCCAAGGAGAAGAAGCTCAAGGTCGGTTCGACCGTCACCATCAAGAGTGTCAAGTACAAGGTCATCGGGATCGCCACCGCCACCAGTGGTGACGCGGCGGCCAACCTGTACGTCCCGTTGACGCAGGCGCAGACCCTGAGCGGTGACAAGAACAAGGTCACCACGATCTACGTCAAGGCGTCCGACTCCAAGCAGATCTCGGCCGTCAAGAAGACCATTCAGGGCAATGTCTCGGGTACGACGGTCACCACGTCCGCCGATCTCGCGGACACCGTCTCCGGGTCCCTGTCCACCGCCTCCAGCCTCGCCACCAGCGTCGGCAAGTGGCTGTCGATCGCGGTCCTGATCGCCGCGTTCCTGGTCGCCGGTCTGCTCACCTCCTCGGCGGTCTCCCGCCGGGTGCGGGAGTTCGGCACGCTGAAGGCGCTCGGCTGGAAGTCGGGCCGGGTGACCCGGCAGGTGGTCGGCGAGGCCATCGTCAACGGTCTGGTCGGCGGCGTCCTCGGTATCGCGCTCGGCCTGGCGGGCGCGTACGTCGTGACCGCGATCAGCCCGACCCTGTCGGCCTCCCTCGGCAGCACGGGCGGCGGCGGTGGGGCTGGCGGTCCCGGTGGCGGCGGTGGTGGCGGTGGCTTCGGCGGTGGCCGGCAGGCCGCGGCCAAGACGCTGGACGTCGCACTCACCGCGCCCGTCAACGGCGCCACCATCGCGCTCGCGGTCGGTCTCGCCGTGGCCGGCGGTCTGATCGCCGGTGCCTTCGGCGGCTGGCGCGCCTCCCGGCTGCGCCCCGCGGACGCCCTGCGCCGCGTCGAGTAGCCGACCGAATCACCGGAGCGGGTCCGGCGTGGTCGGCAGCAGCGGTACTGCAACGCCCCAAAGGGGCGCGAGGCTGTATCGATATGCGGCTACCGCCGCGCGAGCGCGACCAGCCACGACGGGCCCGCAGACGCACGACGGCGTAACGCGGCACATCCAGCGGAGCGCTCCCGCGGGCCCCAACCCCCTTTACTTCTCCCAGGAGTTGCACCATGTACGAACTCAGAGGCGTCACCAAGCGCTACTCGCGGGGCAAGGAAGTCGTCCACGCCCTCGACGGCATCGACCTGACCATCGGCGACGGCGACCGCCTGGTCATCCAGGGCCCCACCGGCGGCGGCAAGTCGACGCTGCTGCAGATGATCGGCGCCCTCGACCGGCCCAGCTCCGGTGAAATCATCCTGGACGGCGTGGACTTGGCGAAACTGTCCGAGGCCAAGCTCACCAAGGTGCGCAGCGAGAACATCGGGTTCGTGTTCCAGTCCTTCAACCTGATCCCGACGCTCACCGCGCAGGAGAACGTCGAGACCGCCCTCGTACCGCTCGGCATCAAGGCGAAGATCCGGCGTGAACGGGCCGCCGAGGCGCTGGTCTCGGTCGGTCTGGGCGAGCGGGCCAACCACCTGCCCGGCGAGATGTCCGGCGGCCAGCAGCAGCGTGTCGCCATCGCCCGCGCGCTGGTCAAGCAGCCCAAGGTACTGCTCGCCGACGAGCCGACCGGCAACCTCGACGAGTCGATGCGCGACGAGATCATGGACGTACTGGAGCGCATGTGGAAGGAGCACGGGCTGACCTTCATCATGGTCACCCACGACTCCGCCATCGCGAAGAAGGCCCCGCGCCTCGCCACCATCCGCAAGGGGAAGATCACGGTGAAGGAGAACGCCGCGTCCAAGTAGCCAGCGCCGCGTTCAAGTAGCCAACGCCGGGTTCAAATAACTCGGGTGCGGTGCAAGGGAGTTCGGCGCTCGGGTGAGATGACTTCGCGGCTCCCTACCGGAGTTCTCGCGAGCTTCACCCGGCGACTGCGTAACGGAGTCCGCGCGACGGCGTAACAGTTCGCGGACGCGCATCCTTACCCTCCTCTCATCTCTTGAGCGGGTGATCACCCCTCGGCATACTGCGTATTCCGGGGGGTGTCACGCACGGGTGTGCGGGCCTTCCCCCGGCCGGGTGAACGGGGAATTCGCCCGGTACCTCAGCTCCAGGGGGAGCCTTGCGCAGACACGTGAAGAGAGCGTGCGCGGCCACCGTCGCCGCGTCCGCCGCCGTAGCCCTCGCCGCCGGTATGACCAGCCCGGCGTCCGCGAAGTCCGAGCAGAGCGCGACCAGTTCCGGTCAGCGTGCGGCCGGTGCCGCACAGGCCCGCCTCAAGGGCGGCCACCACATCACCCTGATCACCGGCGACCGCGTCACCGTCGATGCCAAGGGCCGGGTCGCCGGTCTGCAGCCGGCAAAGGGCCGTGAACACATACCGGTTCAGGTCCGCAAGCTCGACGGGCACACGCTCGTCATACCCGTCGACGCGGCCCAACTCGTCGCGTCCGGCAAGCTCGACCAGCGGCTCTTCGACGTCACCGAGCTCAACAAGTCGGCGGAGCGGGCCTCCCAGAAGGCCGGTCTGAAGGTGATCGTCGGCTACCAAGGGGCCGCCACCGCGACCAAGGCCGACGTCCGGGACGCGGGCACGCTGCGCCAGTCCCTGAAGACGCTGAACGCCGATGCCGTCCAGACCCCGCAGCAGGACGCGCCCGAGCTGTGGAAGGCCGTCACCAACGGCGACAAGTCGGCCTCCGGTATCGCGCACGTCTGGCTCGACGGCGTCCGCAAGGCCAGCCTCGACAAGTCCGTGCCGCAGATCGGCGCCCCGAAGGCGTGGGCGGCCGGCTACACGGGCAAGGGCGTCAAGATCGCCGTACTGGACACCGGAGTCGACGCCGATCACCCGGACCTGAAAACCCAGGTGATCGAGTCCAAGAACTTCTCCACGGCCACCGACGCGAACGACCACTTCGGTCACGGCACGCACGTCGCCTCGATCGCGGCGGGCACCGGTGCGAAGTCGCACGGCAAGTACAAGGGTGTCGCGCCCGACGCGAAGATCCTCAACGGCAAGGTTCTCGACGACAACGGCTCCGGTGACGACTCCGGCATCCTCGCCGGCATGGAGTGGGCGGCCCAGCAGGGCGCCGACATCGTCAACCTGAGCCTCGGCGGCCAGGACACCCCGGGGATCGACCCGTTGGAGGCGGAGGTCAACAAGCTCTCCACCGAGAAGGGGATTCTGTTCGCGATCGCCGCGGGCAACGAGGGCCCCCAGTCGATCGGTTCGCCCGGCAGCGCGGACGCGGCCATCACGGTCGGCGCGGTCGACGGCAACGACAAGCTCGCCGACTTCTCCTCCACCGGCCCGCGCGTCGGCGACGGCGCCATCAAGCCGGACGTCACCGCGCCGGGCGTCGACATCACCGCCGCCGCGGCTCCGGGCAGCGTCATCGACAAGGAGGTCGGCGAGAACCCGCCCGGCTACCTGACCATTTCGGGTACGTCGATGGCGACCCCGCATGTCGCCGGTGCCGCCGCGATCCTCAAGCAGGAGCACCCGACCTGGGGTTACGCCGAGCTGAAGGGCGCGCTCACCGGGTCCGCGAAGGGCGGCAACTACACGCCGTTCGAGCAGGGTTCGGGCCGTATCGCCGTCGACAAGGCCATCAAGCAGAGCGTCGTCGCCGACCCGGTGTCGGAGAGCTTCGGCGTCCAGCAGTGGCCGCACACCGACGACACCCCGGTCACCAAGCAGGTCACCTACCGCAACCTCGGCACCGCGGCCGTCACCCTCAAGCTCACCGCGGCGGCCACCAACCCCAAGGGCCAGGCGGCTCCTTCGGGCTTCTTCAAGCTCGCCAAGACGTCGGTGACCGTACCGGCCGGCGGCACCGCCTCGGTCGGCCTGACCGTCAACACCAAGCTGGGCGGCACGCTCGACGGCGCCTACTCCGCGTACGTGACGGCGACGGGCGGCGGACAGAGCGTCCGTACGGCCGCGGCCGTGCTGCGTGAAGTGCAGTCGTACGACCTCACGTTGAAGTTCGTCAACCGTGACGGCAGCGCCGCCCAGTACTACAGCGCCACGGTGGCGGGCCTGTCCGGCCTCGGCGCCGGCGGCTACTTCGCTCCGTACGACGCCTCGGGCACCGTCAAGGTCCGTGTCCCCAAGGGCGGTTACATCCTCGACGCCGGGATCTTCGTGGACCCGGAGGACGCCTCCAAGGGCGCCGACTGGATCGCCCAGCCCAAGCTGGACATCACCAAGAACACGTCGGTCACGATCGACGCCCGCACCGCCAAGCCGGTCGACATCACGGTGCCGGACACCGGCGCCAAGTCGGCCTTCGCGTCGCCGGTTTATTCGCTCACGACGGCCGACGGCGGGGCCTCCTTCGGCTGGTTCCTGGACACGTACGCCAACTTCCGCTCCGCGCACCTCGGTCCGCAGATCACCGACGGTTCGCTGTCCGAGCAGTGGGACGCGCACTTCGTCAAGGGCGACGACGAGCAGTACGACACCACGACCGGCAGCAAGGTCAAGCAGCTCGCCACCGGCTACACCAAGCACTACAAGGCGAGTGAACTCGCCACGGTGAAGACCCGGTTGGGCGCCGCCGCGAGCGGCAAGACCGGCTCGGTCGCCGCCTTCGGCTGGCTGCCCGACAGCTTCGGCGGCTCCTCCGTCGGCATCCAGCAGAAGCTGCCCGGCACCCGCGTCCTGCACGTCTCCACCGTCAACGGGGTCAAGTGGGAGCTGGACTTCGAGCAGGACGGCGGGCTCGACGCCGACGGCTTCCCGATCACGGAGGCCTCCTACTCGCTGAACAGCCTGCAGAACTTCAAGGGCGGCCAGACCTACTCCAGGACCTTCAACACGGCGGTCTTCGGCCCGCACCTCGACGCCGACTACGGCGTGTTCCGCACCGGCAACGAGATCTCCGGGTTGGTGCCGCTGTTCGCCGACTCCCAGAAGAACGCCGGCTCGTCGCTGTTCACCTCGGTCAACACGACGCTGTACCGCAACGGCACGAAGGTGGGCTCCAACAAGGACCCGCTGTTCGGCGAGGAGGCGTTCAAGGTCCCAGCCGCCAACGCCTCCTACAAGCTGACCACTTCGGTCATCCGCAGCGTCAAGGTCGCCGCCGCCTCCACCCGGATCGACGCGAGCTGGACGTTCTCCTCGAAGAAGCCGGGCGGTTCCGGCATCGCCCAACTCCCGGTCTCCACGGCCCGCTTCAACGCGGTCACCGGCCTGGACAGCCGCGTCGCGGCCGACAAGAAGGCGACCTTCCCGGTCACCGTCGAGGGCGCGGCAGCCGGCCGCAACCTCAAGTCCCTGGGCGTGTGGGTGTCGTACGACTACGGCCAGACCTGGAAGAAGGTCCCCGTGGTCAACGGCAAGATCACCGTCACCAACCCGGCCAAGGGCAAGGCCATCTCCTTCCACGCGAAGATCGCCGACAAGAAGGGCAACAAGTCGACGATCTCGATCTACAACGCGTACTACGGCAAGTGAGCCGCTAGTACCTGAGTAGGCCGACAGCGAACGGCCCGCCGGAAGTGCAGCTTCCGGCGGGCCGTTCGTGTTTCTGTGGCCCTATGACAGCCCAGACCGTCGAGTACATCCGGTACCGCATCCCCGAGCAGCGGTCGGCGGAGTTCCTGGCCGCCTACACCCGCGCGGCCCGCCAACTGGCCGCCGCCCCGCAGTGCGTGTCGTACGAACTGGCCCGCTGCGAGGAGGACGCCGAGCACTTCGTCCTGCGCATCACCTGGACATCGACCGAGGCGCACCTGGAGGGCTTCCGCCGGTCGGAGCTGTTCCCGCCGTTCCTCGCCGAGATCGGCCCGTACGTCGAGAACATCGAGGAGATGCGCCACTACGAGCCGACACCGGTACGTGGCAACGGCTCCGCCGTCCCCACCCTGTACACCTGGGCGGGCGGCGCGGAGGCCTTCTCCCGGCTGACCGAGGTCTTCTACGACAAGGTGCTCAAGGACGACCTCCTCGCGCCCCTCTTCGCCGACCTGGCCCCCGAGCACGCCCGGCACGTCGCCCTCTGGCTCGGCGAGGTCTTCGGCGGCCCGGCGACCTACTCCGAGACCCAGGGCGGCCACGGTCACATGGTCGCCAAACACTTCGGCAAACACATCAGCGAGCCCCAGCGCCGCCGCTGGGTCGACCTCATCCAGGACGCGGCGGACGACGCGGGCCTGCCGACGGACGCGGAGTTCCGGTCGGCGTTCGTCGCGTACGTGGAGTGGGGGACGCGGCTGGCGGTGTACTTCTCCGGCCCGGACGCGCAGCCGCCGGCGGAACAGCCGGTGCCGCGGTGGAGTTGGGGGTCGATGCCGCCATATCAGGGGTGACATCGCCGTATCGGGGGTGCCATAGGGTCACCGCATGACCGTCGCCGTGACCGCCATGATCACCGCCGTCGTCGGTGTGCTCGGCACGCTCTTCGCGCCCGTCCTCAGCCAGCGCCTCACCGCCCGGCAGCGCGCGGAGGAGGCCCAAGTCGCGGAGCGCAGGCGGAGGTTCGAGGAGCGGCGGGACGCCTACACCGCGATGAACCGCTCCTCGCGCCAGTTCCACACGCTGCTCAAGGACGCCCTGCACCGCATCCGCGACGGTGTCTACACCGAGCTGGAGCGCGACCAGTTGGAGGAGGCGCGGCGGGACTACCGGGACCGTTACGCCGAGGCGCAGATGATCGTGCCCGAGCGGATCCTGGACGCCTCCCGCTCGGTGAACCAGGTTCTCGCGGGCGTCGACGCCGTCGTAAAGCGCCTGGATCGTGGCCTCGCCCGGGACGGTGAGAGTGCCGAGGAGGCGCTGGTCGAACTGAAGGCGGCCGAGCCGCGGTTGGCCGCGATGCGGCGGTTGATGCGGGCGGATCTGGGCGTCACGGAGTGAGGTCGGGGCGCTGGGTCGATGTGCCTGCCCGCGTCGCGTCCGTGCCCCAGCTCGCCAGCAGCCGTAGGGCGTCGGCGGACGGGGAGCCGGGCTCCGCGTGGTAGGTGATCAGGGACTGCTCGGAGCCGTCGCTCAGGCGGAAGCCCTCGAAGTGCAGGGTGAGGTCGCCGACCAGGGGGTGGTGGAGGCGCTTGACGCCGTAGGTCTTCTCCTTGACGTCGTGCGTGGCCCACAGGCGTCTGAACTCCTCGCTCTTGACGGAGAGTTCGCCCACCAGGGCGGACAGGCGCGGGTCGTCGGGGTGGCAGCCCGCGTCCATGCGGAGCATGCTGACGATGTCGGTGGCCTTCTGCTCCCAGTCCACGTACAGCTCGCGATACTCGGGCCGCAGGAACACCAGCCGCGCCCAGTTCCGCTCCTGCGGCGGCAGCTCCGACCAGTCGCCGAAGACGGCCGCGGCCATCCGGTTCCAGACGAGGATGTCCGAGCGGCGGCCCGAGATGTACGCCGGGACCGTCTCGATCGAGTCGAGCAGCTGCCGTAGCGGAGTCCGCACGTGCTGGGTGGGGGCCGACGGCTTCTTCTTGTGCTGCTTCGGCTTCGCGAGGTGGGTGAGGTGCGAGGACTCGGCGTCCGACAGGCGCAGCGCGCGGGCGATCGCGTCGAGGACCTCCGCCGACACGTTCCGCCCGTTGCCCTGCTCCAGGCGTGTGTAGTACGCCACCGACACCCCGGCCAGCTGTGCCAGCTCCTCGCGGCGCAGCCCGGGCACCCTGCGGTGCCGCCCGAAGTCCGGCAGCCCCACGTCCTCCGGCTTCAGCCGGGCCCGCCGGGTGCGCAGGAACTCGCTCAGCTCGGCCCGCCGGTCCAGGGGCCGGCCGGGGTTCGAGGGCTCGGCTGCGGGTTCGGGCTGTTCGTCCATACGGTCCAGTATTCCCGGTCGTACGCCCAGGAGCCTGACCTCGCTGGTGGTAGGCACAGTGGACGTACGCAGAAGCGTGGCCTGGGTAGCCGTCGGGCTTTCGGGCAGGCTAGGCATCGTGCCCGGTCAGAAGGCGGCCGGGCGCGCATCCCCCGCTAGGAGAGTTCCGGCATGACCACAGTCGCCGCATACGCCGCCCCCGCCGCCAAGGCTCCCCTGGAGCGCACCACCATCGAGCGCCGGGCCGTGCGTGAGTTCGACGTCCTGATCGACATCAAGTTCGCCGGTATCTGCCACTCGGACATCCACCAGGCCCGCGAGGGCTGGGGCGAGGCCATCTTCCCGATGGTCCCCGGCCACGAGATCGCCGGCGTCGTCTCCGAGGTGGGACCCGGCGTCACCAAGTTCCAGGTCGGCGACCGGGTGGGCGTCGGCTGCATGGTCGACTCCTGCCGCGAGTGCGACAACTGCAAGGCGGGCCTGGAGCAGTACTGCACCGGCGGCAACGTCGGCACGTACAACTCCGTCGGCAAGGACGGCGAGCCCACCTACGGCGGCTACTCCGAGAAGGTCGTCGTCGACGAGAACTTCGTCCTCGGCATCCCCGAGGGCATCTCCCTCGACGAGGCCGCGCCGCTGCTCTGCGCCGGCATCACCCTGTACTCGCCCCTGCGGCACTGGAACGCCGGCCCCGGCAAGAAGGTCGCGATCGTCGGCATGGGCGGCCTCGGCCACATGGGCGTCAAGATCGCGCACGCGCTCGGCGCGGAGGTCACCGTCCTCTCGCAGTCCCTGCGCAAGCAGGAGGACGGCCTGAAGCTGGGCGCCGACCACTACTACGCGACCAGCGACCCGAAGACCTTCGAGGAGCTGAAGGGCACCCTCGACCTCATCGTCTCCACGGTGTCGGCCCCGCTGGACCTCGGCGCGTACCTCTCGCTGCTGAAGACGGACGGCGCGCTGGTGAACGTGGGCGCCCCCGAGGAGCCCGTCTCCCTCAACCTGTTCTCGGTGATCGGCGGCCGCAAGACCCTCGCCGGTTCCGGCATCGGCGGCATCCAGGAGACCCAGGAGATGCTGGACTTCTGCGCCGAGCACGGCTTCGGCGCCGAGATCGAGCTGATTTCCGCCGACCAGATCAACGAGGCGTACGAGCGGGTGCTGGCGAGCGATGTCCGCTACCGGTTCGTGATCGACACCGCCACGATCTGACGGCAGCCGGGGTACCTGTCCCGGAAAAGTGTGACACTTCCGCGAAAAGTGTCACACTTTTCCAGACCCCCTAGCGTTCCGCCCGGCTCCGCCCGAGCAGCCACAGCAGATACGGCCCGCCGACCAGCGAAGTGAGCGCGCCGACCGGAACCTCCAGCGGGGGCAGGATCGTCCGGGCGGCGAGGTCGGCGGCCACCAGGATCACGGCACCCGTCAACGCCGAGCACACCAAGGGCAGTTGAGGCGCACGGGTGAGCCGCCGGGCCAACTGCGGCGCGGTCAGCGCGACGAACCCGATCGGGCCGGCCGCCCCGGTGGCCGTCGCGGCCAGCACCACCCCGAGCACGGTCACCGCGAGCCGCGTCCGGTCCACCCGCACCCCGAGCGAGGCGGCGGTGTCGGCGTCGAGCCCGAGCGGCCGCACGGCCCGGCTCGCCCACACCAACGCGGGCAGACACGCCAGTAGTACGACGGCCAGGGGCCCCGCCTGCTCCCAGCCCCGGCCGTTCAGAGACCCGGTCAGCCACAGCTTGACCTGCTCGGCGGCCTGCAACTCGCTGTCCGCGAGATACAGCTGCACTACGGCCGACAGCGCGACCCCGATCCCAACCCCCGTCAGCACGAACCGACTTGGCTGCATCCCGTGCCGCCACGCCAGCACATACACGAGCGCTGCGGCCGCGAGTCCGCCCGCGACGGAGACGGCGGGCATGGCACCGGGCGAATTCACCATCCCGGCGGAGAGCGCGAGCACGGTCGCCGCGGCGGCACCGTGCCCGACCCCGATCACATCCGGACTGGCGAGCGGATTCCGGGTGACGGTCTGCACGAGCGCTCCCGCGAGCCCGAGGGCGACTCCGACCAGCGCCCCGAGCACGATCCGCGGGACCCGCAACTCGTTGACGACAAGGCCGTATTGTCCGGAACCGGTACGGAGCGTGTGCCACACCTCGCCGGGCGAGATGTAGGTCTGCCCGCAGCAGGCGGCGGCGGTCATCGCAACGGCCAGCACCAGTACGAGAGTTGCGGCCACGACGGCCGAACGGCGGTGCAGGAGGAGGGAGATGGCGGGATGGGGTCGGAGGACGGTGACCCCGGCGGGACGGAAGGGGTCGGGGGCGGGGGCGCGCTCGGTGGGGCGGGGCGTCGCGGTCGTACGGTCGCGTTCGGTGGGAGGAGTCGCCACGCTCGTACGGTCGCCCCCGGTGGGGTCGGACGCGCTGTTCATACCGCCGTCGCCTTCCGCCGCACCAGCACGACCAGCACCGGCACCCCCACCAGCGCCGTCATCACCCCGGCCGGCACCTCGGCAGGAGAGCGCACGACCCGCCCCGCGACATCCGCCGCGACCAGCAGCGCGGCGCCGAGCAGTGCGGACAGGGGGAGCAGGCTGCGGTGGCCGCCGGAGGTGAGGCGGCGGGCGAGGTGGGGGACGGCGAGGCCGACGAACGCGATCGGGCCGGCGGCGGCCACCGCGGACGCCACCAGCAGGGTCGCCCCGAGCGCCGCACACACCCGCACGACCCCCACCCGGTGCCCCAGCGCCCGCGCCGTCTCGTCGCCGAGGGCCAGCGCGTCCAGCCCGCGCGCACAGGCGAGGACCAGCAGCGCCCCGGCCACCAGGAACGGCAGCATCTCCACGACGGTGTCGGCGTCCCGTCCGCTCAGCGAGCCGACCTGCCAGAACCGGAACTGGTCCAGCGTCGCCGAACTGGACGTCAGGACAACGGTCGTACCACCGGCGGTCATCGCCGACAACGCCGTACCGGCGAGGGCGAGTTTCACCGGCGAGGCCCCGCCCCGGCCGCGCGCGGCGATGCCGTAGACGAGACAGGCGGCGAGGACGGCGCCGGCGAAGGCGTACCAGACGTAGCCGCTGAAACCGCTCGCGAGGCCCGTCGCGATGGCGAGGACGACGCCGGCCGCCGCGCCCTGGCTCAGTCCGAGGATGCCCGGATCGGCGAGGGGGTTGCGGGTGACGGCCTGGAGTGCGGCACCCGCGACGCCGAGTGCCGCGCCCGCGGTCAGTCCGATCTCGGTGCGGGGCAGCCGTAGCGACCGTACGACCAACGCGTCCGGTGAACTCCCGCCGTGGAAAAGCGCGTTGAGTACCTCGGACGGGGGGATCGGGCGGGTGCCGACGGCGAGGCTGAGCAGCACGGCGGCGGCCACCGCGAGGGCGGCCGCCGGCCAGGCGAGGCGTTTGACGCTCACAACGTGTTCGCTGTCCGTCTCTCTGCTTGCTTCGCTACTTGCTGATGTCCTCGGCGAGTTGGAGGACGACGAGGCGTGCGGCGGTCGGGCCCGCGTTGAGGTACCAGGGGTCGTCGTCGACCTTCACGGCGTGTCCGGACTTGACCGCGCTCATCGACTTCCAGAGCGGTCCGGCCAGCACGCTCGCCGCGTCGGTCTTGTCGGCGTCGCCCTGCACGGAGTAGAAGATCCAGTCACCGTCGGCCTTGTCGATGCTCTCGGCGCCGATGTCCTGCGAAATCGCCTTGAACTGCTGCGACTTGGGCCGGTCGAGCCCCATGTCGACGGCGATGGAACCGGTGAAGGACGAGACACCGAACATCCGGGTCCGGCCGGGCGTGAACCGCAGCATCGACACGGAGGTCTTCGACAGCGCCTCCCCCTTCTCGCCCGCGTCCTCGACGATCCCGTCGAGCAGCTTCTGCGCCTGCTGGCCCTTGCCGATCGCGTCGCCGACGAGGAGCAGGTCGCGCTTCCAGTTGACGCCGTTGCCGGCGGTGATGACGGTCGGCGCGATCTTCGACAGCTTGGGGTAGAGGTCGCCGAGCGAGTCGTTGGCGAGGATCAGGTCGGGCTTGGCGGCGGCGAGCGTCTCCAGGTTGGGCGCCTGGCGCGTGCCCGCGTCGGTCATCGCGGCGAGCTTCGACTTGTCCGCGGGGAAGGCGTTCGCGAGGTAGTCGGGGACGAGGCCGGCGTTGTCGGCGCGGGTGGTGCCCGACGGGACGGTGCCGAGGGAGAGCAGGTCGTCGAGCTGTCCGGTGCTCAGCACGGCGATCTTCGTGGGCTTCGACTTGATGGTCGTCCTGCCCTCGAAGTGCGTGACGGTACGGGGGAAGGTCCCGTCGGTGTCGGTGTCCGAACCCATGCCGGTCGCGAGGGTGCTGGGCGCGGCGGCCGGTCCCTCCGAGGCGCCGATCACCTTGTTCTGCTGGCTGTCACCCGTCCCCGACTTCTCGGCATCGTTGTCGGCGGAGGACGACGAACACCCGGCCAGCAACCCCCCGACGACGGACACGGCGGCCACCGCCGTGACAGCCTTCCTCTTGAACGCACGCACTATCACTGTCTCTCCGATCACTGGCCAGGTAAGGCTTACCTTAGCTTGCCGTCGAAGAGGCTCGGGCATGAGGAGGCCCACACGATGACCGTGCAGTTGAACCACACCATCGTCGCCGCGCACGACAAACACACGTCGGCCCGTTTCCTCGCCGACCTCCTGGGCCTCCAAGTGGGCCCGCAGTACGGCCCGTTCATCCCGGTCCCGATCCCCAACGGGGTGACCCTGGACTACATGGACCAGCCCGGCTCCGGCTTCGCCGAGATCACTCCGCAGCACTACGCGTTCCTGGTTTCGGAGGACGACTTCGACGCGATCTTCGGCCGGATCCGGGCAGCGGGGCTGACGTACTGGGCGGACCCGGCGCATCGGCGGGTGGAGGAGATCAACACGAACGACGGTGGCCGGGGGGTGTACTTCGACGACCCGAACGGGCACGTCCTGGAGATTCTGACGCGGCCGTACGGGAGCGGCGGCTGACTCAGACGCCGGCGGTGGGGAAGGACTCGCCCGCGCCATAGGACCGTACGAGCACCCCGCCGTCCGCCGCCGGCCGTACCGAGTGCGCGCGTCCCAGCCCGGAGACGTGGGCGCGACCGTCCGCCGCCACCTCGACCAGCGTGTTCTCGTCGAGCGCGACGCCATGGGAAAGCCGGTGCCGGGTGACGGCGGCGATGAGCCGAGGCAGCGTCCCCCACTGCGCCGCGTGCGCGTCCACGGCGAAGGACACGAGCCCAAGCCCTTCCCGTACGGCGATCTCGTCCAGGTCCTCGGCGGTGTCCTCCGGGCACACCGCGACGCCGTCGAGCAGCCACCCCCCGACGACGGCCGACCGCGCGGCGAGCGCGGCTCCGGCGGAGAACCCGGCGTACGGGACCCGCCGCTCGGCGAGAAGCCGCGGCAACCGGTCGAGACACCCGGCGAAGGCGTCCTGATAGGCGGGGGTCAGCCCACCGCACACGAGCAGCCCGTCGACGTCCGAGACCGCCTCGACGTCGAATCGTCCACCGATCGGCACGAGCACCGGCACGGGAGCGCAGTCGGCGGCACTTCTCAACGCGGCGTCGTATCGGGCGAATTGCCGCTCCCCGTCGCCCTCCCCTTCATCGACGATCACACAGGCGATACGGGGCACGGCCCCGGCGGAGCCGCCCGCGGCACGGAGGAAGGGTTCGTAGACGACGGGGGTGGCCCACCCGCCGCCGATCAGGAAGGTACTGGGCCTGAGCGGACTCGGCTCGGTGGGTGTGCTCGGTTCGCTCGGCTTGCTCGGCTCGTTCACCGACGCATCAAATCCCGTCCCTCCGGCCCCTGTCACACGCTTTTGCGTTCACGGGCGCGCGCCCGCCACCTCGCCCCGCAGCCGTACCGCGTCCTGCCCCGGCGGTCTGCCGAAGGCGCGGCGGTATTCGCGGCTGAACTGGGAGGCGCTGTCGTAGCCGACCGCGAAGCCGACGTCGGAGACATCTCCCGCGCTGCTCATCAGCAGCAACCGGGCTTCCTGCAGGCGGATGCGCTTCTGGTACTGGATCGGGGTCAGTGCGGTCACCGCGCGGAAGTGGCGGTGGAAGGGGGAGGCGCTCATCCCGGCGAGCCGGGCCAGGTCGTCGACGCGGAGGGTCTCCGTGTGGTGGTCGCGGATCCAGCGAATGGCCCTGCCGATATGGGTGAGTTGACTGTCGGCGAGCCCGATCTGCCGTACGAGAGCGCCCTGTTGGCCGGTGATCAGCCGCCACAGGATCTCCTTCTCGATCAACGGCCCGAGCACCGGCGCGTCGCCGGGACGGTCGCAGAGCCGTAGCAACCGCACTGCCGCGTCGAGGAGTTCGGCGGGTGCGTCGCAGACGGCGAGACCGTGCGGGGTCGTGCCGCGGGGGAGTGGGGTGGTCCCCGTGTCGAGGAGCAGGGAGGCGATCTTCGCGGGTTCGAGGGCCAGGCCGCAGGCGAGGAAGGGTACTTCGGGGCTGGCCTGGGTGTAGTGGCCGGCGACCGGGAGATCGACCGAGACGACGAGGTACTGCCCGGCGCCGTAGTCGTGGACACGGTCGCCCAGGGTGAGCCGTTTCGAGCCCTGCGCGACGATCGCCAGGACGGGGCGGGCGACGCTCACGGTCGGCGCCTCGGGGCGGTCCGCCTTGGTCAGCAGCAGGCCGTCGACGGCGAGGGGACGGGGGCGGGTGGCGTGCCGGTCGATCAGGGCGCGCAGTTCCTTCAGAAGCGCGGGTGGGTGCACGTCCCGATCCAAGCACCGGGAGGGGCCGCCCGCAACCGTCCGCCCGTACGGCAGATCGACAGGATCGTGCAAGCGGGCGGTGGGATCGCCCTAACGATTCCCCTGGTCAGAGTGGTGACCTTGAGGAGTCGGTTCCCCAACCTCTTCCCACAGGAGCATTTCATGGCACTCGACTCGCTCGACTCGTACGTCGGTCTCGGCCGCTCCGGACTCAAGGTGAGCCCCTTCTGTCTCGGGGCGATGAACTTCGGCGAGGACGGCGGCTTCGGCTGCGGCGTGGAGGAGTCGGAGAAGATCCTCCAGACCTACCTCGACCGCGGCGGCAACTTCGTCGACACCGCGAACTTCTACACGAACGGCCACTCGGAGGCCATCCTCGGCGACTTCCTCGCCGCCCACCCCGGACTGCGCGACCGCCTGGTCCTGGCCACCAAGTTCTACGGCAACCTCCACCTCGGCGACCCCAACGGCGGCGGCGCGAGCCGCAAGGCGATCATCGGCCAGCTGGAGGACTCGCTGCGCCGCCTCCGCACCGACTACATCGACCTGTACTGGCTGCACAACCACGACCGTTCGACACCGGTCGAGGAGACCCTGCGCACGCTGGACGACCTGGTGACGGCGGGCAAGATCCGCTATGTCGGCTTCTCGGACACCCCGGCCTGGTTCACCGCGAAGGCCCACACGACGGCACTGCTGCGCGACTGGACGCCCGTCACCGCACTCCAGTTGGAGTACTCCCTCCTGGAACGCACCATCGAGGGCGAGTTGATCCCGCTGGCCCAGGACGCCGGGATGGCCGTACTGCCGTGGGGCCCGCTCAAGAGCGGCTACCTGTCCGGGAAATACCGCCGCGACCACTCGACTCCCGTCGACACCAAGCGCGCGGCCCTCCTCGGCGCGCCAACTGCCGCCCAGTTCACGGTGATCGACAGGCTGGCCGAGGTGGCGGAACAGACGGGCGCGACCTCCGCCGCCGTAGCCCTGTCCTGGGTCCAGTCCCGCCCCGGCGTCACCTCCACCCTCATCGGCCCCCGCACCCTGGCCCACCTGGAAGCCAACCTCGCCGCCCTGGACCTCCACCTCACCCCGGCCCAGACGGCCGCCCTCGACGAGGTGTCCACGCCCACCCTCAACTTCCCCTACGACCTCAACCGGCAGGTCGGCGACATGCTCAAGTACGCGGGGGCGACGGTGGACGGGGTGCCGAGCGCGGTGTACCCGCCGTTGGTGCAGAGCGCTGCGCGGTACTGAGGGCGCGCTGCTGAACGCTGGTTGACACGCGCGGAGTCGACCGGCGGCAGCATCAGGCCTGCGCGGTGGGTCGTACGACCATCTCGTTCACGTCGACGTCGGCCGGCTGCTCGACGGCGAAGGCGACGGCCCGGGCGATCGCATCGGCCGGGGTCGCCAGGTGGTCCCGCATCGCCGTGATCCGCGCCCGGACTTCACTGTTCGTCGAGGCCTCCGCGAAGTCGGTGGACGGCTCAAAAGCCTTGTACAGCAACGGAGTTCAGCCCGATACCCTGCCCGAGTCGGGGGTGAGCGCCGCAAGTCGCAAGGCTGGCGTATGAGTTCGTCGCACTGGAGCCGGGTCATGCGAGCAACAGCGATCGTCGTGGGAGCGGGCATCGGCGGACTCGCCGCGGCGCTGAGCCTGCGCCGGGCCGGGCTCCGTACGTGCCGGTGCAGATCCTGACCTACGTCGACAAGATGTCCGCGCAGTACTCGGCTCTCATGAAGAACCGTGTCGAAGGGCTGTCACAGAGCGGCTGACGCCGACCCGAACCGACCCGCCTCACCCGTCCCTGCGATGCCCCACTTTTCCGCAACTCCGTTGCGCGCAGCGGTATTTCGTGGCTTCTTCCCGTGGTCTATACGGTCGGATTCATGGAGCGGAATCTGTGGAATTTCCCGACGGCCGAAGAACTCGCCGCCGCCCTGCGCGCCGGCGACGTCACCTCGGCGGAGCTGACCGACGAGGCGATCTCCCGTATCGAGCGGCACGACAAGGCGATCAACGCGATCTGCGTGAGGGACTTCGACCGCGCGCGAGCCGCCGCGCACGCCGCCGACCAGGCACGCGCCCGCGGCGAGGACCGGCCGCTGCTCGGCATCCCGGTGACGGTCAAGGAGTCGTACGACATCGCCGGGCTGCCCACGACCTGGGGCATACCGCAGCACCGGAACCATCTGCCGGCCGAGGACGCGGTGCAGGTCTCGCGGCTCAGGGCCGCGGGCGCGGTGATCCTCGGAAAGACCAACGTGCCGTTGGGCCTGCAGGACGTGCAGAGCTTCAACGAGATCTACGGCACCACCAACAACCCCTGGGATCACGGCCGTACGTCCGGCGGATCCTCCGGCGGATCGGCGGCGGCCCTGGCGTCCGGGTTCGGCGCGCTGTCCATCGGTTCCGACATCGCCGGTTCGTTGCGCACCCCCGCGCATTTCTGCGGTGTCTACGCGCACAAGCCGACGCTCGGGCTGGCGGCGACCCGCGGCATGGTCCCGCCGACCGCGCCGGCCTTCCCTGTCGACCCCGACCTCGCCGTCGTAGGTCCGATGGCGCGCACCGCCCGCGACCTCACGCTCCTGCTCGACGTCATGGCCGGACCGGACCCGCTGACGCTCGGCGTGGCCTACGACGTGACGCTGCCGCCCGCGCGCCACGAGCGGCTCGGCGACTTCCGGGTGCTGGTCCTCGACGAGCATCCGCTCATCCCGACCGGGTCCGCGGTGCGGGCGGGCGTGCACCGGGTGGCCGACGCGCTCGCCGACGCCGGTGCCCGCGTCGAACGGCACACTCCACTGCTGCCCGATCTGACCGAAGCGGCGCTGCTCTACACGCAGTTGCTGGGCTCTGCCGCCCGGTTTCCCGTCGAGGTGTACGAGCAGCTTCGCACCCGTGCCGCCGGACTGAGCGCGGACGATCAGAGTCTCGACGCGGTGCGGCTGCGCGGCGTGGTGTTCAGCCACCGGGACTGGATCGAGGCGAACAACGGCCGCGAGCTGCACCGTCACGGCTGGCGGCGGCTCTTCGCCGAGTTCGACGCCGTGGTGTGCCCCGTGACGCCCACGCCCGCGTTCCCGCACGACCACAACCCCGATCCGATGGCACGCCGGCTCGACATCGACGGCGTGGCGCACCCGTACTTCGACCAGCTCGTGTGGGCCGGCGTGGCCACCATGCCCGGCCTGCCCGCCACGGCCGTACCGGCGGGCCGGTCGCCCGAGGGCCTGCCGGTGGGAGTGCAGCTCATCGGCCCGATGTTCGAGGACCGCACCCCGCTGCGGCTCGCGGAACTGCTGGAGGAGAGGATCGGCGGCTTCCAGGCACCCATGTAGGGCGTACGAGCAGGTCGGTCGCGGAATCGCGCGGAACCTTCGTGTGTTGAGCACACTGGGTAAGGGATGCCGGTGACACACGAGCCGAGTGACCGAACTGCCCGAGTGATCGAGCTGACGGATATTGGAGGGTCGCAATGGCTGCGCAGACGCAGAGGGCCGTGCTGGCGGGCGGATGCTTCTGGGGGATGGAGGAGCTGGTCCGCCGGCTCCCGGGCGTGACGGCGACCCGGGTCGGTTACACCGGGGGAGACGTGCCGAACGCGACGTACCGTAATCACGGCACGCACGCGGAGGCCATCGAGATCCTTTACGACCCCGAGAAGACCGACTACCGCGCGCTCCTGGAGTTCTTCTTCCAGATCCACGACCCGAGCACCAAGAACCGCCAGGGCAACGACATCGGCCTCAGCTACCGCTCGGCGATCTACTACGTCGACGACGAGCAGAAGCGCGTCGCCGAGGACACAATCGCTGACGTGGACGCGTCGGGCCTGTGGCCGGGCAAGGTCGTCACCGAGGTGGAGCCGGTGGGCCCCTTCTGGGAGGCCGAGCCGGAGCACCAGGACTACCTGCAGCGCTACCCGGACGGCTACACCTGCCACTTCCCGCGGCCGGGATGGCGTCTGCCGGCTCGCGCGGAGAGCTGACGACGAGCACATCCAGAGGCGTGCGCCCCCTCGACGAGGGGGGCGCACGCGCTGTCTAGCGGGTGGTGGCGGTGCCGTTCTTGGCGAACGTCCACACCGCACGGCTGCCGGGGCCGACGGTGAGGGTCGAGTTGCCGATCTGCTCCACATGCCGGTCCTTCACGGGCCGGTTGAGGGACATGTCGACCTGCTGGTATCCCGCTTGCGCGCGCGGGACGACGTCGAGCCGAATCGTGGTGCCGCCGCCCTCCGCGACGACGCCACCGCCCGTCACCGTCCGGACGGTGAACCCGCCGGCCCGCAGCAGCGGCACGGTGTCGGCGAGGTCGCCCTCCGTGACCGCGATGCGGACGGAGGTCACGTCACGCATGAGGTGGCTGCGGTAGTCGTCGGGGAGGTAGCGCTCCCGGCCGACGTCACCGGGGAAACTCGGCGGCTCGGTGTTGCTGCGCGGATCGGCGAAGTACTCCGGCCGGTACTCCATCCCCCAGGCATCGAAGGCGTCGTACTCGGTCGCGGTGAGAACGGCGTCGAACCACGGCACGGGCACACCGTCACCGAAGTCCTTGGTCTGGAGGAAGTCGACGGGTTCGGTGACCCCCTCGTCCTTCAGCCGTTGCTTGACCGTCGCCAGGTCTCCCGCGTGTTCGACCGAGAGGCCCAGTCCGGCGGCGCCGAGGGTGCCGTCCTGGCCGGGGACGTCACCGACTCCGAACAGTTCCAGGTAGGTCTCGCGGCCCATCAGATAGCGGCCGGTCCAGGTCTCTCCGCCGGTACCGGTCGTGGTGCGGACCTGGAAGTTGGCGAACTCCCGCAGATAGTCGGAGTGTTCGATGGCGTCGGCGGTCTCCCGGTCGAAGACGCCGAAGGAGTGGTTGTAGAACAACAACTGCCGATCGTACGAGGCCCGGTTCCCCTCGGCCTGTGCCGTCCCCACCCCACCCCCGATCGCTCCGGCGAGAGCCACAGCGAGCACGATGATCATCCGTAGTGCGCGACGAATCAGCATGTGCGGGATCGTAGGGCGGGGAGGGCTCGGCCGCCGCACTTTCTGAACGAGGCCGAAATGCTTGACACGTGGCGTTTTGGCGGGGAGGCGGTGGTGGGACGCGCGGCCTGTCACAACAGGCTTTCGTCCCGGACTGTCCAGCCTGCGCCCAACTCACGGCGCAGCACCTCCAGCGCGGTGAGCGCCTGCTGTTTGAACAGTCGCAGTTCTTCGTCGGACCACGGGGACGGGTCCGACGGATAGTCCCAGTCGATCGAAGACTGGTACCACTCGCACAGCCTCGCCAGCTCGGCACGGGTGGCCGGGGCGATCGGCAGGCGCTCCAGATCACAGGGGTGGCCGTAGGGGCTGTCCATGTCGTCCGGCCACAACGGAGTGTCTACGCCGGCCTCGAAGAAGAAGCGCAAGTAGTGGACCACGCGGCACCCTCTCATGACGCTCACTGAGCCCTCGGAGCACATCTGGCAGGCGGCGCTCGTGGTAGGCGGCGGACGAGTGATGGTCAGGCCCTGTGGGGGAGGGGAGCCGCGCCGACCCAGCGCTGATAGGCGTCCACGTCGACGTTGCTGCCGCACACGATGGTGACCACGTGCCGGCCGGCGAAACGGTCGCGGTCTTCGAGGATCGCCGCGATGCCGAGCGCGGCCGACGGTTCGACGACGAGGCCGGCGTGGTCGAGGAGCATCCGCATACCGGCGATGATCGACGCCTCCTGGACCAGGACGGCGTCGTCGGCGACCAGGAGGAGATCGTCCAGGACGGCCGGGATGGGGCGCCGGCCGGCGACGCCGTCGGCGATGGTGTCGGTCGAGTCGGTGGTGACGACGCGCCGCCCGCGCCACGAGTGCGTCATCGCCGGTGCGCCCAGCGGCTGGACGCAGATCACCTCGACGTCGGGTGCCAAGGCCTTCAGCACATGCCCCACGCCGGTGGCCAGCGCCCCGCCGCCGAGAGCGATCAGGACGGTGTCGAACGGCGGCCCGGTGCCCGCCTGTTCCGCCTGTTCGGCCTGTTCCAGCGCTTCCACCAGTTCCAGGCCGATGGTCGCCGCACCCTCGCAGGTCTCGATGTCCAGGCTGTCCTCGACCAGCCGGATGCCGTCGTAGCGCGCGATGGCCGCCGCCCGCTCGCGAGCCAACTCGTGGTCGCCGTCCACCAGTTCCAGCCTGGCGCCCAACGCGCGGATGCGGTCCAGCTTGGCCGATGTCGCGAAGCGGGACGCTACGACAGTCACGTCGAGCCCCCGGCCGCGACCGGACCAGGCGAGGGCTTGGCCGAGGTTGCCCGCACTGGCGCACACCACATCTCGCGGACCCTGCTCGGCGAGCAGGCTCGCGACCACCTCCGTGCCGCGGCCCTTGAAACTGCGGACGGGGTTCGCCGTTTCGAGCTTGATGCTCACCGCACACCCGAGACCGGGCTCCAGCGCCTCGCAGCGGTACAGCGGAGTGCCGAGAAACACCGGGTCGATCACCCGGCGAGCGGCCCGGATCCGAGCGGTGTCGAGGCGTGTCTCCTGCACGACACGGGAGCGTAGCGCCACCACTGCTGTTCCATCCGGGCGGTACTGCTGGTGCCGGCCTTCGACAGGGACGCCGCGGTGCCTGTGCTGCTCCGTCAGAGGCCGGATGGCCGGTTGGACAGCCAGTCGGTGTGCTTCGCGCGCAGGCGGTCCCGTTCCGCGGGTGTGGTGAGGATGACGTCCGCCCCACCGTCGTAGGGGTGGTGGATGCGTCGAAGGCCGGTGTCGGTGACGAACACTTCGGCGAGTGTGTCGTCCGCGACGGCGCGCAGCAGTTCGTCGACACCACCGTGCTGCCACGGGCCCCGGTCGGCGTAGAGGCGGGTGTGGGCGTGCAACTCCGGGTCGGGGTCGTCCTCGTCCGACTCGGTCCACCAGTGGACGCCGCCGGGGTGCAGTGTCCGGCGCGGTTCCGGCCAGTGGGCGGGCCCGGTGGACGTGTACGACCAGTCCATGGTCACCACGAACACCTCCGTGCCCGCGAACAACTCGTCGAGGACGGTGTTGTACCGGTGCAGCACGATCGCGTACTCGTCCTCGAACTCCGGATACCGCTTCGAGCCGGGGAGACTGTGAAAGCGCACCCAGCGGTCCGCGTACGTACTGCGGAACATGTGGGCGACGGGCGGACCCGACGGCCGCCGTTCCCGCCACAGCGCCGCGAGCGGTGTCGCTACGTCACGGGTGCTCACCCGTCGGCCGCCGTCGGCTGTCGAGTGCAGCGGCCCGTCATCCTCGTAGGTGGGCAAGGAGTTCGTCTCCCAGTGGGTACGGGCGTTCCTGGGGCAGCAGTTGGGCGGCGGAGTCCAGGTCACCGCCGCTGACGAGGGCCTGGATCCGGTGGGCGAGCGGGGTCACGTCGCGGATGGCGACCGTCCACTCGTCCGCGTAACGGCGCACGGCCTCACCGGACAGACCGAGCTGCAGGGCACGGCAGGACAGGGGCTGCAGTCGCAGGTCCCGCTCGGGGTCCCACTGCACGCGAGCGGGCGCACGCTTCAACTGACGCTGCCAATCGGCTCGGTCGGGATGCACCCCGCTGACATAACTCGACAGGCACGCGTGTCGCAGCGCCCACTCGAATCCGTCACGGCTGATCTCGACAGCGAGGACGGTCTCCTGCCCCGCCTTCGCGCCCCAGCCGCAGCGGTACATCATCCACAGGAACGACGGCTTGATCCACGTCATCCGGTCCCGCTTCCACGCGGCGGGAAAGCGACCCTCGCGAGCGGCGGGCACGCCGATGTCCGGGGGATACGCCTGGTAGACGGTGATCGTCGATTCCGAGTGGACCGCACGGATCCCGCGCTGCGGTTCTTCCATGGAGTACAGGGTGAGGGTCGGCCGGTTCACGAAGCCACCGGTTTTCGACCGCCGTTCACTTGCTACGGCTGTTCACTTGCGGCTGCCGTTCACCACGGCGCAGAGCGATCGGCCGCAGCACCGCGCGAGTCGACGGTGCCACGGCAACCCCTGCTCATGAACGGCGCTGCTCCCGAATGGCAGGCAGCGCGTACTCCGTCACCGCGGTGATGACCCCACGGGCAACGGGCTCCGGGTCGGTCGTGGCCGAGATGGTCCACCAGGTGTCGCGGTTCGCGGGAAGGAGGCGTCCTATGCGGCTGTGCCAGGCCGCCGGGCCGTACACGGTGTTCGGGCTGGGGCGGGCGGGCAGGTGTGGCTGACGTCTGCGGGCCTGGGCCCAGCCGAGCTTGTCGGCCACGGTCACGTTGAGGGTGAATTCGACCTGCCCCGCCGTGTGGTGCGGGGCCTTCTGGAAGCCGATGAGCGCCCAGGTTTCGAGATGGGGCAGTTCGTACGTCTGCCCCGAACCCTTGAAGCCGAGCGCGCGCAGACCGGGTGCGATCCGGGCGCGCATCAGCGAGGTGAACGCCTGCTGCGCGGTGGGCGCGGAGCCGTCAGCCATCGGTCGGCGCCACGCCGATCGGGCAGGACACGCCGGTCCCGCCGATCCCGCAGTAGCCCGCCGGATTCTTGTCGAGGTACTGCTGGTGGTACCCCTCGGCCGGGTAGAACACCCGGCCCTCCGCCGGGAGTATCTCCGTGCTGATCGTGCCGTAGCGCGAGCGCGTGAGGACCTGCTGGTAGGCCACGCGCGAGGCTTCCGCCGCGGCTGCCTGGTCGGGGGTGTGGGGGTAGATCGCCGAACGGTACTGCGTGCCCACGTCGTTGCCCTGACGGAAGCCCTGGGTCGGATTGTGCGACTCCCAGAACCTCTTCAGCAGCCTCTCGTACGAGATCAGCTTCGGGTCGTGGACCACGCGGACCACCTCCGTGTGGCCGGTCAGGCCCGAACAGACCTCCTCGTACGTGGGGTTCTCCGTGTAGCCGCCCTGGTAGCCGACCAGAGTCGTCCACACGCCCACAGGAAGCTGCCAGAACGTGCGCTCCGCACCCCAGAAGCAGCCCAGTCCGAAATCGGCGACCTCCAGATGCTCGGGGTACGGGCCGAGCAACGGGGTGCCGAGAACGGCGTGGCGATCGGGGACCGTGAACACCGGCTCCGGCCGGCCCTGCAAAGCCTGTTCGTGGCTTGGTAGTTGGGGCGTACGGCTGTGCAGGAACATACGATCTCCAATCGGGCCACAACGAGGGTCCGCACCTGCCCAACGGGCGAGCCCCTCCGAGAATTCCGCCTTCCTGTCGAGTACGACCCGTTTCGTGTACGACCGCCCCCGGAACCCAGCCTTCGGCGCTCAGTGCGGCAGACTCGCCGGACTCCCGCCGTTCGCCTCGTACCCCGCCACCGCCAGCGCCCGGTAGACCGCGAACTCCGCCGCCGGGTCCGGCGACAGGGTCCAGGGAAGGGCCCCGACATGGCCGTCGATGTGTATGAGCTGGTTCATCGCCTCGGACCAGCGCTCCGCGCGGACCAGGAAGAAGACCAGGAGATGGCGGACGTGCGCCAGCATCGGGTCGTCGGGGCGGGCCGCGTGGACGGCGAAGAGCGCGCCGTGGATCGCCTTCTCCACGACCTCGCTCTGGTAGAAGCTGCTGACCAGGTTCACCTCGGGGAGGTGCTCGAAGACCGCGAAGAGCGGCATCGCGGCGAGGAGGGAGCCCTGTGGGGCGCGCGCGGCGGCCGCTTCCGCGAACGAGTTCGCCAGCTCGCGCGACCCGTGCCACTTCTCGCACCAGTAGTGCAGCGCCGCCAGATGCGCCCCCATGTGTGCCGGCGCGCGGTCCAGGATCTTCAGCCACAGCTGCTCGAACTCCGGCTGCGGATACGTCAGTCCGCGGGCCACCGACAGCTCGACGATGTACGGGACCGGGTCACCGGGGGAGAGGAGCGCCGCCTGACCGCAGGCGTCCCGCGCCTCCTCCATGATGATCCGGAACTCGTCCGTCCCCCGCGTCGACGTACGCCACGCCTGCTGCACCAGGAACTCCGCGTGTACGGCCGCGCCGCCCGCGTCCTTCGGGTGTTCAAGACGCCACACGCGCAGCCACTGCCCGCCCGGTGTCTCGCTGACCCCGCCGGGCCGCTGCTGCAGCTCCAGCGACGCGGCGCCCGCGAAGGCCTGCACGCGCTGCCAGCGCAGCTCGCCCGTGATCTCGGTGCCGGCCAGCAGTTGCATCGCCGCGCGGTAGTCCTGGGTGCGCTGCACCAGGTCGAGGACGTCCAGCAGGTCCTGGTCGGGGCCGGGCATGCGGATGTCCAGCTCCTCCTCGCGCGCGAACCCGTAGGTCGCCGGGTCCGCGGCGTCCGGGTGGCCCGGCGAGACACGCTCGATCATCCCGCGCCTGCGTCGCAGGAACGGGATCAGCACGAAGCCCATCATGACCAGCGCCATCAGGACCCAGAGAATCTCCATGCCTCAAGCGAACCAGACGGGTCCGACAATTGGCCAACCCGGTCCGCCCCCTGTGGAAAACCACGGTCGCCCCGCCCCTCGGCCCAGTGGAAGAACGCCGCAACCCTGCCCCCTCGACCCGGTGGAACACCGCCGCCGCCCTGACCCCGCGGCCCTGACCCCGCCGCCCTGTGGAAAACCTCCGGATCGTCGTCTACCCCGCAGGCGCACTACGCTCGGGGCTCATGAGCGACAGGCACATCAGTCAGCACTTCGAGACCCTCGCGATCCACGCGGGCAACACCGCCGATCCCCTGACCGGCGCGGTCGTCCCGCCGATCTACCAGGTCTCGACCTACAAGCAGGACGGCGTCGGCGGTCTGCGCGGCGGCTACGAGTACAGCCGTAGCGCCAACCCCACCAGGACCGCCCTGGAAGAGAACCTCGCCGCCCTGGAGGGCGGCCGCCGCGGCCTCGCGTTCGCGTCCGGACTGGCGGCCGAGGACTGCCTGTTGCGTACGCTGCTCAGCCCCGGCGACCACGTCGTCATCCCGAACGACGCGTACGGCGGCACGTTCCGTCTCTTCGCGAAGGTCGTCTCCCGGTGGGGCGTCGAGTGGTCGGTCGCCGACACCAGCGACCCGGCGGCGGTACGGGCCGCCATCACCCCGAAGACGAAGGTCGTCTGGGTGGAGACCCCCTCGAACCCGCTGCTCGGCATCACCGACATCGCGGTCGTCGCGCAGATCGCGCGGGACGCGGGCGCGAAGCTCGTCGTCGACAACACCTTCGCGACGCCGTACCTCCAGCAGCCGCTGGCCCTCGGCGCGGACGTCGTCGTGCACTCCCTGACCAAGTACATGGGCGGTCACTCGGACGTCGTCGGCGGCGCGCTGATCGCGGCCGACGAGACGCTGGGCGACGAGCTGGCGTACCACCAGAACGCGATGGGCGCGGTCGCCGGGCCCTTCGACTCCTGGCTGGTGCTGCGCGGCGCCAAGACGCTGTCGGTGCGCATGGACCGGCACAGCGAGAACGCCACCAAGATCGCCGACATGCTCACCCGGCACGCACGCGTGACGCGCGTTCTCTACCCGGGCCTCCCTGAGCACCCCGGTCACGAGGTCGCCGCCAAGCAGATGCGGGCCTTCGGCGGCATGGTCTCCTTCCAGGTCGAGGGCGGCGAGGAGGCGGCCGTCGAGGTCTGCAACCGCGCCAAGGTGTTCACGCTCGGCGAGTCCCTGGGCGGCGTCGAGTCGCTGATCGAGCACCCGGGACGCATGACGCACGCGTCCGTGGCCGGTTCGGCCCTGGAGGTCCCCGGCGACCTCGTACGCCTCTCCGTGGGCATCGAGAACGTGCAGGACCTCCTGGAGGACCTGCAGCAGGCACTGGGCTAGTCCCGACAGCCCCGACAGACGAAGCCGGGCCCGGGTCAACACATCAGGGCCCTCACCAACCCGTCAGCGGTGGAGTCGTCTCCGACGGCGGCTCCACCCAGGGATGGGCCATCAGCGCCCACACGGTGAACGCCACGACCCCCGCCCACAGCAGCAGCCACATCAGCCGCCGGGCGGCCCGTCTGCGGCGCAGCATCCGGCCGCCGCGGCGCACGACGTCCGCGTACAGCTCCGGCGGCACCTGCGGCGGAGTCCGCTCCATGATCCGCCGTACGGCCGCCTCCCGCTCGGGCCTGTTCACGCGCGCGTACCCCCGCTCCACGGCCTCATGGGCCTCATGACGGCACCACCTTGGCCCCGCCCACCTTCGGTGCCGGACCGCGCGGCGGATGCAGCAGCGTCGCCGTCGCCCGCTCGCAGATCGTCCGGACCCGTTCCGTGGGGAGGCCGAGCAGTGCGGCGGCCTGTTCCTCGGCGACCCCCTCGTACAACCTGAGGACGAGGATCAGACGCTCCTGGGGGACGAGGGCGCCCAGCGGGCTGTCGGGGTGGGGGCGGGCCCGGCCGAGGCCGCCGTACTGGTGCCAGGCCGCGCGGGCGAAGCGGGTGGCCAGGTACTGGCGGGCGCGGTCGTACGGGTCCTCGCCGCGCAGCCGGTCCCAGCACGCGTACGTGTGTGCCAGGGACAGCGTCAACAGGCGCCGCGCGCGCGGGTTGTCGTCCGGGGCCTCCGCGGTCAGCAGCGTGGCGGCATGCAGCAGCCGCCCTGCCGCGCCCGCGACGAACGCCTCGAACTCCCGGGCCCGGCGGGCGCCTTGGGACGCCTGCCGTTCTCGCACCGCGCAGCCTCCCCCCTGAAGGACCCGGTTTCATATGAGGCCAGGGCCGTCGCGAGGTCAAGAGTTCGGTACGAAAGGCGGGAGCCGGGCATCACGCGCGTGTGCCCGCGCCCTTGCGGGAATCCGCGCGTTTCAGGAACCCGTGTCCTTCAGGAGGCCGACGGTGTCTCGGCGCCCGGGACCGCCATCCGCGCGGAGAGGGCGCTGTTGAAGCGTGCGAGGAGCGTGCAGAACGCCTCGCGCTCCTCCGGCGCCCAGTCGTGTGTCAGCTCGTCCATCAACTGACGCCGGGACGAACGCACTTCCTCCAGTCGCGACTGCCCGCGCGGGGACAGCTGCAGCACCACCGCCCGGCCGTCCTCGGGATGCGACGTGCGCTTCACGAGCCCGGTGTCGACGAGCGGGGCCACCTGCCGGGTGACCGTGGAGGAGTCGATCCCCATGCTCGCGGCGAGCGCCTTGACGCCCATCGGACCTTCCTTGTCCAGGCGGTTGAGCAGCAGATATGCGGCGCGGTCCATGGAGTTGCGCACCTGGCCGACTCCGCCGAGCCGGGTCTGTTCGGCACGGCGGGCGAACACCGCCACCTCGTGCTGCAGCGTCTCGAGGAGACCGGGTTCACCGACGGTCGTCATGTCCATCGACATTTCAGGTGTTGTGGGCATGGCCGGGGGCTCGCTTCATGAAGGGGGTGCTGGGTTGGGGGACAGGGTACGCGGCCGGAAGGCAGGCCGTACCGGCGCTGCGCAAACCAGTCTCGGAGCTTGGTCACAGCCGCGGCACGCGCCTGTGAACTGCGATGCTTGAGTCATGAGCTACAGCACGGCTGACTCCTTGCGACCCGTCACCCTCGACGATGTGCGCGGCGCCCAGAAGATGCTCACGGGCGTGGCGCGGGTGACCGCGATGGAAGGCAGCAGGCACCTGACCCAGCTCGTCGGCTCGCCGGTCCACTTCAAGTGCGAGAACCTCCAGCGGACCGGCTCGTTCAAGCTCCGCGGCGCCTACGTCCGTATCGCCGGACTGCTCCCCGAGGAGCGCGCCGCCGGTGTCGTCGCCGCGAGCGCAGGCAACCACGCCCAGGGCGTCGCCCTCGCCTCCACGCTCCTGGGCGTGCGCTCCACGGTGTTCATGCCCAAGGGCGCGCCCCTGCCGAAGATCAGCGCCACCAAGGAGTACGGCGCCGAGGTGCGCCTGCACGGCCACGTGGTCGACGAGACGCTGGCCGCCGCGCAGGAGTACGCCCATGAGACGGGCGCGGTGTTCATCCACCCCTTCGACCACCCGGACATCATCGCGGGCCAGGGCACGGTCGGCCTGGAGATCCTGGACCAGTGCCCCGAGGTGCGCACGATCGTCGTCGGGATCGGCGGCGGCGGGCTCGCGGCCGGTGTCGCGGTCGCCGTGAAGGCGCTGCGGCCCGACGTGCGGATCGTGGGCGTACAGGCGGCGGGCGCCGCCGCCTTCCCGCCCTCGCTGGCGGCCGGACGCCCGGTGCCGATCAAGAATCCGGCGACGATGGCCGACGGCATCAAGGTCGGGTGCCCCGGCGAGGTGCCGTTCGGGATCGTCGCCGAGCTGGTGGACGAGGTCCGCACGGTCAGCGAGGACGAGCTGTCCGCCGCGCTGCTGCTCTGCCTGGAGCGGGCCAAGCTGGTCGTCGAGCCGGCCGGTGCCAGCCCGGTCGCCGCGCTGCTGAGCGATCCGCGGGGCTTCGAGGGACCGGTCGTCGCGCTGCTGTCCGGCGGGAACGTCGACCCGCTGCTGCTCCAGCGCATCCTGCGCCACGGCATGTCCGCGCAGGGCCGCTACCTGGCCGTACGGCTGCGGCTGACGGACCGGCCGGGGGCCCTCGCGACGCTTCTCGGGGTGTTGTCAGTGGTCGACGCTAACGTCCTCGATGTGAGTCACGTCCGGACCGATCCTCGGCTCGGGCTCACGGAGGCGGAGGTCGAGCTGCATCTGGAGACGAAGGGTCCGGTGCACTGCGCCGAGGTCGGTCACGCCCTGCGCGACGCGGGGTACACCGTCATCGACTGAGATCGGTCGTCGGCCGAGGTCAGAGCCCCTTCGCCAGCTGTTCCGTCACTCGTTCGAGAAAATCTGTTGAGAGACGCGATACATCGCGTTATGGTGTGTCTCGTGTCGCCCACAGGCGGGAGCGTGCCGCCCCCGTGGGCAGAACAAAAGACACATACCTAGGCTTTTCAAAGAATCCCCGACGACGTGGAGACTGATATGCCAGGCGCCATCTATGCCGAAGGCCTGGTGAAAACCTTCGGCGATGTGAAAGCTCTGGACGGCGTCGACCTCGATGTCCCCGAGGGCACCGTGCTGGGCCTCCTCGGGCCCAACGGCGCGGGTAAGACGACCGCCGTCCGCTGTCTGACCACGCTGCTGCGCCCCGACAGCGGCAAACTGGTCGTCGCCGGCCTCGACGTGCTCAAGCAGCCCAACGAGGTGCGGCGTTCCATCGGCCTCTCCGGCCAGTTCGCCGCGGTCGACGAGTACCTGACCGGCAGGGAGAACCTGCAGATGGTCGGCCAGCTCTACCAGATGAAGGCCAAGGACGCGAAGGCCCGGGCCGATCAGCTGCTCGACCAGTTCAACCTCGCGGACGCCGCCGACCGTACGGCCAAGACCTACTCCGGAGGCATGCGCCGTCGGCTCGACCTGGCGGCGGCGCTCGTCGTCTCGCCGCCCGTGATGTTCATGGACGAGCCGACCACCGGCCTCGACCCCCGCAACCGCCAGATGCTGTGGGAGGTCATCAAACAGCTGGTCTCCAGCGGTACGACACTGCTGCTGACCACCCAGTATCTGGAGGAGGCCGACCACCTCGCGCACGACATCGCGGTGGTGGACCACGGCCGTGTCATCGCCCGCGGCACCTCCGACCAGCTCAAGGCCCGCACCGGCGGCGAGCGCGTCGAGGTCGTCGTGCACGAACGCGACCACATCCAGATCGCCTCTGAAGTGCTGCTCGGTTTCGGCAAGGGCGACACGACCGTCGAGGAGCACACCCGCAAGCTCACCGTGCCCGTCACCGGCGGCGCGAAGCTCCTCGCCGAGGTGATCCGCGAGCTCGACTCCCGCGGCATCGAGATAGACGACATCGGCCTGCGCCGCCCCACCCTCGACGACGTGTTCCTGTCCCTGACAGGCCACCTGGCCGAGGAGAAGGCCGAGGAGAACGGCACGGACGCGAACCAGAACCCCAAGGACCGCAAGCACAAGAAGGAGGCCGCGAAGTGAGTGCCGTCACCGATGCCGCGCCGGTCGCGGCGCCGAGCAGCGCGCTGGGCCAGTCCGTGCACGACTCGCTGGTCGTCGCGAAGCGGAATTTGATTCGCATGTCCCGAATTCCCGAAATGGTAATTTTCGGGCTCATCCAGCCCATCATGTTCGTGGTGCTGTTCACCTACGTCTTCGGCGGTTCCATGCAGATCGGCGGCAGCACCAGCGCCACCGACTACAAGAACTTCCTGATGGCCGGCATCTTCGCGCAGACCGTCACCTTCGCCACCGCAAGCTCCGGCGCGGGTATCGCGGACGACATGCACAAGGGCCTCATCGACCGGTTCCGTTCGCTGCCCATGGCGCGCGGCGCGGTGCTGACCGGGCGGACGCTCGCGGACCTCCTGCAGACGGCGCTGACGCTGCTGGTCCTCGCGATAGTCGCCCTGCTGGTCGGCTGGCGGGTCGGGTCGGACGGGGGCACCAACGCCGGGAAGGTCCTCGGTGCCTTCGGGCTGCTGCTTCTGCTCGGGTACGCGTTCACCTGGATCGGCGCCCTGATCGGGCTCAGTGTCCGTACGCCCGAGGCGGCCACCTCCGGCGGGCTGATCTGGCTCTTCCCGGTGACGTTCATCTCGAACGCGTTCGTGGACACCGGCAACATGACCCCGTGGCTGCGCCACATCGCCGAGTGGAACCCCTTCAGCGCCACCGTGCAGGCCTGCCGGGTGCTCTTCGCCAACCCGGGACAGTCGCCCTCGGACGCCTGGCCCATGGTGCACCCGGTGTGGGCGTCACTGATCTACTCGCTGCTGATCATCCTCGTGTTCCGGACGCTGGCGGTGCGGAAGTACCGCTCGGCGACGGCCTGAGGAGCCACGCGAACCGCTTCTCGCGGCAGCTCCCGAGCATGACGAAACCCCCGGCGCCGCAAGGTCGCCGGGGGCTCGTCGAAAGCCGATGGAAGCCGAAAGGCAGATACCGCAGGTCAGCCGTTGTACGGCTCGGCCTTGAGGATCGTCACCGAGGCCTTCTTGCCGTTGGGCAGCTCGTACTGCGCTTCCTCGCCGACCTTGTGGCCGAGCACGCCGGAGCCCAGCGGGGACTGCGGCGAGTAGGTCTCGATGTCGGCGCTCGCGTACTCGCGCGAGGCGAGCAGGAAGGTCGTGGTGTCGCTCTCGTCGCCGTCGAAGGCGATCGTGACGACCATGCCGGGCGCGACCGCGCCGTCCGTCGACGCGGGAGCCTCGCCGACCTTGGCCTTCTCCAGAAGCTGGGTCAGCTGGCGGATGCGGAGCTCCTGCTTGCCCTGCTCCTCCTTGGCCGCGTGGTACCCGCCGTTCTCGCGCAGGTCGCCCTCCTCGCGAGCGGCCGCGATCTTCACGGTGATCTCGGCGCGCGCGGGACCAGACAGGTACTCCAGCTCGTCCTTGAGCTTGGTGTACGCCTCCTGCGTGAGCCAGGTGACGTCTTCGCTGGTCTGGGTCACAGGTGCTCCTCGTAGGTACTGGGAATACAAAGCATCGCCCTACCCAGAAGAATGTTCCTTCATGGAAGGGCGAAACCACGAGCCTAACAATTCAACGGCGTCAGGGGGAGGACATAAGCCGTCAGACATACGTCAACGCTGGTCAGCGCCTACGTAACAAGGGTGACGTCAGTCGGAGTGGCAGCCGAGCAGCTCGGCGGTGGTGCCCCTGGCCGTGGTGCGCAGGGTGACGACCCTGTCGATGCGGGTCGCGGAGCCGTCGAAGTGGAAGTCGGCGCGTCCCACCTCGGACTGGTCCGCGGCCTGGGAGCGCAGGGTGCAGTAGCCGGTGGTCCCGGAGTCCTTGTGGACCTCAAGATGCACCTTGACCTCGTTGCCGGAGGCCTGGAAGGTGATGACCTCGGCGCTGATCTTGGCCTCGACGACATAGTGGTAGGCGAAGTACCCGACGAGGGCGAGCAGGCCCGCCGCGAGGACGGCGCCGGCGACCTTGAGCTTGTGGTCGGCACGCTCGTCCGACGAGCGGCCGTAACGGCCCTCGGGCAGTCGCGCACTCGCCGTACTCATGATCGTCCTTTCGGCAAGGGGCCGTAGAAGCAGGCCCCCGGAATTATTCGCCCCCGGATTCGGTCACTATAGAAGTCGCCGATCGCACCCCAAGACACCGGGGCGCCGACTTACTGAGGATTGAGTCTTGACTGACCAGCTGCGACTGATGGCCGTCCACGCGCACCCCGACGACGAGTCGAGCAAGGGCGCGGCCACCATGGCGAAGTACGTGTCCGAGGGGGTGGACGTGCTGGTCGTTACCTGCACGGGCGGGGAGCGCGGTTCCATCCTCAACCCGAAGCTCCAGGGCGACAAGTACATCGAGGACCACATCCACGAGGTACGCAAGAAGGAGATGGACGAGGCCCGCGAGATCCTCGGCATCAAGCAGGAGTGGCTCGGCTTCGTCGACTCGGGGCTGCCCGAGGGCGACCCGCTGCCGCCGCTGCCCGACGGCTGCTTCGCGCTGGAGGACGTCGACAAGGCGGCCGGTGAGCTGGTGAAGCAGATCCGTTCGTTCCGTCCGCAGGTGATCACCACCTATGACGAGAACGGCGGTTATCCGCACCCCGACCACATCATGACCCACACGATCTCGATGGTGGCGTTCGAGGGCGCGACGGACACCGAGAAGTACCCGGAGTCGGAGTACGGCCCGGCGTATCAGCCGCAGAAGCTGTACTACAACCAGGGCTTCAACCGTCAGCGCACCGAGGCCCTGCACAACGCGCTCCTGGCGCGCGGCCTGGAGTCGCCGTACGAGGACTGGCTGAAGCGGTGGAACGAGAACGAGCGGACGGAGCGGGTGCTGACCACGCACATCCCGTGCGCCGAGTTCTTCGAGATCCGTGACAAGGCGCTGCTCGCGCACGCCACGCAGATCGACCCCGACGGCGGTTGGTTCCGGGTGCCGATGGAGATCCAGAAGGAGGTCTGGCCGACCGAGGAGTACGAGCTCGCGAAGTCCCTCGTCGCTACCTCCCTCCCCGAGGACGACCTCTTTGCGGGCATCCGCGACAATGCCTGACATGAGCTCAAGCGCAGCCCTGGCAATGACGCACCTGGTCCCCCTCGCCGAGGTCGACGAGAACAAGGTCACCCCCGGCGTCCTCGGCTTCATCGTGTTCGCGGTGATGGCCCTGGCCGTCTGGGGACTGATGAAGTCCATGAGCAAGCAGATGAACAAGGTCGACTTCAAGGAGGGCTCGGACCCGAAGGCCGGGTCCAAGGCCGAGTCGAGGGTCGAGTCGGAGTCCGCCCCGGCCGAACCCAAGGCCAAGCAGGGCTGACCCGGCCGATCCGGGGAGGTCAGGGGGTGCCGGACACCGCCACCCCCATCACCTCCCGCGCATGCCGGCTCGGCACCATGCCCAGCCGCCACGCCTGCCAGCCCGCCTCCAGGTTCACGCCCCGCTCCAGCAGCAGCTGGTACGCCTCCACGTAGTCGTCGAGTTTCTCGTCGCGGTACGGGTGGCCGGCGCGGGACAGCTGGGCCAGTTCCTCCTGGGCGACCGCCGTGCCGACCTCGACCCCGCCGGGGGCCGCGTACGGCAGCAGCGTGGAGCGCAGGAAGTGGGCCCAGTCC
>NZ_JBHXME010000051.1:4147-61558 GCF_042721125.1 Streptomyces sp. NPDC058469 | reverse complement strand
ACTACGAGGTTGCCCCGCGCCCTTGCTGAAAGGGCGCGGGGCAACGTCGTATCCGCACCGGATTCGAGGCCCAGGGTGTAGCGGGCTACACCCTGAATCCGGGAGAGCGGTCCCTCGTGACGGCGAGCGCGCGACGGAATCGTAGAGGACAGAGATCACGCCCCTCCCCTCCGATACCTCCGTTCCCCGCCGAAGGAAATCCCGTGAAATCGCTGCTCGCCACCGTGAAGTCGTTAGTCGCCAACCTGCTGCTTTGGTCGTTCTTCGTCGGCGGTCTCGCCGCGAGCACGGCCTCCGGGGCGGTGCTGGACGGTACGGCGAAGACCGCCGCCACCTGCGCGGGCATCGCCGTCTCGCTGCTGACCGGCTCGCGCATCGCGAAGAAACCGAGGATCAAGGCGTTCCTGTCGAAGCCGTCGACGCTGTGGTTCCTGTTCCTCTTCAACGGCGGTGTAGCCGCGTTCTGTTACCTCTCCATGGACGGCGTCAAGGGCATCGCGACCGCCGTCGGCATGGGCCTGGTCTCCCTGGGCGCGGCGGGCGGCCTGATAGCGGGCCGCCGCGAGCCGACCGCCAAGGCGCGGATGGAAGAGCCCTGGGCCTGAGCCCGACCCGATGGCCCCGCAGTCCCCTCAGACGGAACTCACCTCCGAAGGACGCTTCCATGACCACAAACCACCACCGCATCCGCCGTACGGCCACCCTCGCGACGACTGCGGCAGCCCTAGCACTCACTGCCGGACTGCTGACGGCCTGCGACCCAACCAACCCTTCCCACACCTCCGACACCTCCAACTCCCTGAGCTGTCTGAAGAACTGGAACACGATCTCCGACAGCCTCAAGGCGATCCACGACACGGCGAAGGACCCAGCCCAGACCAACGAATCCATCGACAAGATCGACGCCAACTCGGACGACACCAAGGTCAACCAGGCAATCGACAACCTCAACAAGGCGATCTCCGACTACAACAAGTCCGTCCTGAACGGCGACACAAACCCCGACGCCAGCAAGATCGACGCGGCCGCGAGCCGACTCAAGAACGTCTGCATGTCGTAAGACGCGACGTAGGAAGAGCGGACGCGGCTTGATACGTGGACGTTGGGCCACTCGCTTCTTTGCCAGTGTCGGGCTTCCACGGCCCGAGTAAAGGGCGCTCCCTACGGTCGCGTCGGCTACGCCGATTCCGCTGCGCTCCACCCTTGACTCGACCCGCTCCAGCCCGTTTGAGAAGCGAGCGAGCGGCCCGAAGAAACGGGTGGCTCAGGCATGAATTCCCCTGCCTGTACTGCGTTCCGGGCCGGAGCATAGGGGCGCGTTCGCGTCTCGCCTGCACGCCGGGCCGGCTTAGCGGCTACCGGCCGGTGGGAGGGGGCGCGTTCGCGCCTCGCCAGCACGCCGCCTCGGCTCAGCGGCCAACCCCGGGTGGATGGTTGCTGGAAGCCGGGGGTAAACCTAACCACCGCCATGACCTTTGACTGGTTACAAAAGACCCCAGCCTCCAGAGAGGGCCGGGCCGCGGGTGAGGGGGCGCGCTGCCGTCTCGCCTGCACGCCGGGCCGCTTAGCGGCTACCGCCCGGCGGGGAGGAGAGAGCACGCGTGGGGACTGCCTCCACGGGCCATGGGCAGATCCAGGCCGATGTGAGGGAGCACGCTGGCATCTCGCCTGCACGCCGCCTCGGCTCAGCGGCCAACCCCGGGTGGGTGGTTGCTGGAAGCTGGGGATAAATCTAACCACTGTCATGGTCTGTGACTGGTTAGAGAAGACCCCGGCCTCCAGAGGTGGCAGGGTCGGGGCCGGGGCGGGGGAGATGGGCCGGGAAGTGTGACACTTCCGCTTCGGCTGTCACACTTCGGTGGGCCGGGTGCCCCGGGGAGGGCCGATTGGCAGATGCGAGCCACCGCCCGGGACATCGCCCAAGCCACCGCCCGGGCCGCCGCCTGGGCCGCCGCCTGGGCCGCCGCCCAGAACCGGCCCGGAGCGGCCCTTCCTCCACACTCATGGCCCAGAGCTGCCCCTCTTGCCCGTCACCCTCGGCCACGAGCTCCCCAGCACTCCCTGCCTCTTGGTCTCTTGGTCTCTTGCGCAGTAAGTCCCCACCGGCCGGTAGCCGCTGAGCCGGCCCGGCGTGCAGGCGAGACGCCAGCGCGCGTCCCCTCACCCCCCGGACCGGAGTTGCGTGCACGCCCATGGGGTCGGCCCCCACCCGTACCCCCCTCCCCCCACTCGGGGCTGGCCGCTGAGCCGGCCCGGCGTGCTGGCGAGACGCGAGCGCGCTCCCTCCGCTCCGGCCCGGAACGCAGTACAGGCAAGGGGGTTCATCCCTTGGCCACCCATCCCTCGGGGCCGCCCGCTCGCTTCTGAAACGGGATTGTGTGAGACGAGTCAAGGGTGGAGCGCAGCGGAATCGGCGTAGCCGACGCGACCGCAGGGAGCGCCCTTTACTCGGCTCACGCAATCCCGACACTGACAAAGAAGCGGGCGGCCCAACGGTCACGTCTCACAACTCAGGCCCACAGCATCTCCCCTCCCCTCCCCTCCCCTCCCCGTCCCGTCCGTCCCATCCAGACTTGAATAATGCAAGCACGCTTGATTGTTTCTGGCGCCCCTGCCATGCTCCCCCCATGTCCGATCCGACGCGCGTGTTCGACGACCTGCGTGAGGAGAGCGAGGAACTCGACCGGCTTGTGGCCGAGTTGAGGCCGGAGGGCTGGGCCTTCGAGACCCCCGCTGCCCGCTGGACCGTCGCCCACCAGATCGCCCACCTGGCCTGGACCGACCACTCCGCCCTGCTCGCCGTGACGGACGAGGAAGCGTTCCGTGTACTGGTCGAGAAGGCGCTCGCCGCTCCCGAGACGTTCGTGGACGAGGGGGCGCAGGAGGGGGCCGCGAAGACGCCCGCCCGGCTGCTCGCCGACTGGCGGGCCGGGCGGACGGCCCTGTTGGCCGCCCTGTATGCCGCGCCCACAGGAACCCGCTTCCCCTGGTACGGGCCACCCATGTCGGCCGCCTCTATGGCCACCGGTCGGCTTATGGAGACCTGGGCCCATGGGCAGGATGTCGCCGATGCGGTTGGTGTGGTTCGGCCACCTACTGATCGGCTCCGGCATGTGGTGCGCATCGGTGTGCGTGCGCGTGACTTCGCCTTCGGTGTGCATGGGCTCACCCCGCCGAGTGAGGAGTTCCGTGTTGAACTCCGAGCCCCGTCAGGCGAGGTGTGGGCCTACGGCCCCGAAGGCGCCCCGCAACGTGTCACCGGCCCCGCCCTCGACTTCTGTCTCCTCGTCACCCAGCGCGCCCACCGCGCCGACCTGGGAGTGGAGGCGGTCGGTGCCGACGCCGACCGGTGGCTCGACATCGCCCAGGCCTTCGCCGGACCACCCGGTGCCGGGCGTCCGCCGAAGGGAGCCGGACAGTGACTTCCGCCGTCGCCCCCCTCCGTATAGGCAACGCCTCCGGCTTCTACGGCGACCGGTTCGACGCCCTGCGCGAGATGCTCACCGGCGGTCAACTGGATTTCCTTACCGGTGACTATCTCGCCGAGTTGACCATGCTCATCCTGGGGCGGGACCGGCTCAAGGACCCCGGCGCCGGGTATGCCCGTACCTTCCTCAGGCAACTGGAGGAGTGTCTTGGGCTTGCTCATGAGCGTGGGGTGCGGATTGTCGCCAACGCCGGGGGGCTGAATCCCGCTGGACTTGCCGATGCCGTACGGAAGTTGGCCGATCGGGTTGGGGTAGCCGTACGGGTTGCGCATGTTGAGGGGGACGATCTCGCCGGGCGGTATCCGGATGCCCTCGCCGCGCACGCCTATCTCGGTGGCTTCGGTATTGCCGCTTGTCTTGATGCGGGGGCCGACGTCGTGGTCACCGGGCGGGTTACCGATGCCGCCCTGGTCACCGGGCCTGCCGTTGCTCACTTCGGGTGGGGGGTCGGCGACTACGACCGGCTCGCGGGGGCCGTGGTCGCCGGACATGTGCTGGAGTGCGGGACCCAGGCGACCGGTGGCAACTACGCGTTCTTCACCGAGCATGCGCCGGAGAAGCTTCGGCGGCCCGGCTTTCCCCTTGCCGAGATCGCTGAAGACGGCTCCTGCGTCATCACCAAGCATCCCGGCACGGGGGGAGTGGTGGACGTCGGCACCGTCACCGCTCAGCTCCTGTACGAGACGCATGGCGCGCGCTACGCCGGGCCCGACGTCACCGCTCGCCTCGACACCGTCCGGCTCAGTGAAGACGGGACCGAGGCCGATCGGGTTCGGATTGAGGGGGTCCGGGGGGAGGCTCCGCCGCCGAGTCTCAAGGTTGGGCTCAATCGGCTGGGTGGCTTCCGCAACGAGGTCACCTTCGTGCTCACCGGGCTCGACATCGAGCGCAAGGCCACTCTCGTCCGGGAGCAGATGGGTGCCGTGTTTGGCGAGGAGGGCGCCAAGTCGCGGCCGACTGACGTTCGTTGGGACCTTGCCCGTACCGACCATGCCGATGCCTCCACCGAGGAGACCGCCAGCGCGCTGTTGCGGCTCGTCGTGCGGGATGCCGATCAGGAGGTCGTCGGACGGGCGCTGAGTGCCGCCGCCGTCGAGCTCGCGCTCGCCAGTTACCCCGGCTTCCATGTGCTGACCCCACCTGGAAAGGGAGCGCCCTATGGCGTCTTCGATGATGTGTATGTCCCCCATGGGGCCGTCGACCATGTGGCCGTTCTCCACGACGGGCGCCGGGTTGCTGTGGCCCCGGCCCACGACACCCGCGTACTGGAAGACCTTCCGCAGCCGGCCCTCCCCGAGCCTCTGCCGGACGGGCCCACGGCGCGGGCGCCCCTTGGTCTGGTCGCCGGGGCCCGTAGCGGTGACAAGGGAGGGAACGCCAACGTGGGGGTGTGGGCGCGTTCGGATGCGGCGTGGCGCTGGCTCGCCCATGCGTTGACCGTCGAGCGGTTCCGGCAACTCCTCCCGGAGACGGCTGAGTTGGGTGTGACGCGGCATGTTCTGCCCAACCTTCGTGCCCTCAACTTCGTTGTCGAGGGGATTCTCGGCGAGGGCGTCGCCGCCCAGCATCGTTTCGATCCGCAGGCCAAGGCGCTGGGCGAATGGCTGCGTTCCCGTCGTCTGGACATACCGGAGGTCCTCCTGTGACCGTCCTTCCGACCGCCCTGGACACCAACGGTCCCGACTACGCGGCCAATCGCCAGGCCATGCTCGCCAAGCTCACCGACCTTGAAGCCGAGCATGCGAAGGCTCTTGCGGGTGGCGGGCCGAAGTATGTCGAACGGCACCGTAAACGCGGCAAGTTGCTCGCCCGTGAGCGCATCGAGCTGCTCCTCGACCCCGACACGCCCTTCCTCGAACTGTCCCCGCTCGCTGCCTGGGGCAGCGAGTACGCGGTCGGAGCCTCGCTCGTCACCGGCATCGGGGTGGTGGAAGGCGTGGAGTGCCTGATCACCGCCAACGACCCGACCGTGCGTGGGGGTGCGAGCAATCCCTGGTCACTGAAGAAGGCCCTGAGGGCGAACGACATCGCCCTCGCCAACCGGCTGCCCTGCATCAGTCTCGTGGAGTCCGGTGGTGCCGATCTGCCGTCCCAGAAGGAGATCTTCATCCCGGGCGGTGCCATCTTCCGTGATCTGACCCGGCTTTCGGCCGCCGGCATTCCGACGATCGCCGTCGTCTTCGGCAACTCGACCGCCGGCGGCGCGTACATCCCCGGCATGTCCGACCACGTGATCATGGTCAAGGAGCGCGCGAAAGTGTTCCTCGGCGGGCCGCCGCTCGTGAAGATGGCGACCGGCGAGGAGAGCGACGACGAGTCGCTCGGCGGCGCCGAGATGCACGCGCGCGTATCGGGGCTCGCGGACCACTTCGCCGTCGACGAGCAGGACGCGCTGCGGCAGGCGCGCCGCGTCGTCGCCCGCCTCAACCACCGCAAGGCGTACGGCGATCCGGGGCCGGCGGCACCTCCCAAGTACGACGAGGACGAGCTCCTCGGCATCGTCCCGGGGGATCTGAAGACACCGTTCGATCCGCGCGAGGTCGTCGCCCGGCTCGTCGACGGCTCGGACTTCGACGAGTTCAAGCCCCTCTACGGCACGAGCCTGGTGACGGGTTGGGCCACCTTGCACGGCTATCCCGTCGGCATCCTGGCGAACGCCCAAGGGGTCCTCTTCAGCCAGGAGTCCCAAAAGGCCGCCCAGTTCGTCCAGTTGGCCAACCAGCGCGACATCCCGCTCCTCTTCCTGCACAACACCACCGGCTACATGGTCGGCAAGGAGTACGAACAGGGCGGCATCATCAAGCACGGCGCGATGATGATCAACGCCGTCAGCAACAGCCGCGTACCGCATCTGTCCGTGCTCATGGGCGCCTCGTACGGCGCCGGGCACTACGGCATGTGCGGGCGCGCCTTCGACCCCCGCTTCCTGTTCGCCTGGCCCAGCGCCAAGTCCGCCGTCATGGGCCCCCAGCAGCTCGCCGGCGTGCTGTCGATCGTCGCCCGGCAGTCGGCCGTAGCGAAGGGGCAGCCCTACGACGAGGACGCGGACGCGGCGCTGCGCGCCATGGTGGAGCAGCAGATCGAGTCCGAGTCCCTGCCGATGTTCCTGTCGGGGCGGCTGTACGACGACGGTGTCATCGACCCGCGCGACACCCGCACCGTCCTCGGCCTGTGCCTGTCCGCCCTCCACACCGCGCCCTACGAGGGCGCGCGCGGTGGCTTCGGCGTCTTCCGGATGTGAGGGCCATGACCGATGTGAGGGACCACTTGATTTCGACCGTCCTCGTCGCCAACCGGGGCGAGATCGCCTGCCGGATCTTCCGTACGTGCCGCGAGCTGGGCATCCGGACGGTCGCCGTGCACTCGGACGCCGACGAGAACGCGCTCCACGCGCGCGTCGCCGACGTGACTGTACGGCTGCCCGGGTCGACGCCCACGGAGACCTATCTGCGCGGGGAGTTGATCGTGAAGGCGGCCGTCGCGGCGGGCGCGGACGCCGTGCACCCCGGCTACGGCTTCCTCTCCGAGAACGCCGACTTCGCCCGCGCGGTCCTGGACGCCGGCCTGGTGTGGATCGGCCCGCCGCCCGAGGCGATCGAGGCGATGGCCTCCAAGACCCGCGCCAAGCAACTGATGGGCATCGCGCCCCTGGAGCAAGTCACCGAGGCCGACCTCCCGGTCCTGGTCAAGGCGGCTGCGGGTGGTGGAGGGCGGGGCATGCGGGTTGTACGCCAACTCGCCGACTTGAAAGCCGAGTTGACGGCCGCGCGTGCCGAGGCGACCAGCGCCTTCGGTGACGGCGAGGTCTTCGTCGAGCCCTATGTAGAGGGCGGCCGGCACATCGAGGTGCAGATCCTCGCCGACACCCACGGCACGGTGTGGGCCCTGGGCACCCGGGACTGTTCCCTCCAACGCCGCCACCAGAAGGTGATCGAGGAGTCCCCGGCGCCGGGCCTCCCCGAGCAACTCGCCGAGGAACTAAGCGAGTTGGCCGTACGCGCCGCCCGAGCGGTCGCCTACGAGGGCGCCGGAACCGTCGAGTTCCTCGTCTCCGCCGACAACAAAGCGCACTTCCTGGAGATGAACACCCGCCTCCAGGTCGAACACCCCGTCACGGAAGCCGTGTTCGGCATCGACCTGGTGGCCCTGCAACTGAGGGTCGCCGAGGGCGAGCCCCTCGAAAGCGAACCTCCCCGCGCGCGTGGCCACGCGATAGAGGCCCGCCTCTACGCCGAGGACCCGGCGACCGACTGGACCCCCCAGACCGGCACCCTGCACCGCCTCGCCGTACCGGACGGCGTCCGCCTCGACACCGGCTACACCGACGGCGACGACATCGGCGTCCACTACGACCCGATGCTCGCCAAGCTCGTCGCCCACGCCCCCACCCGCGCGGAGGCCCTCCGCAAACTCGCGGGCGCCCTGGAGCGGACAACGATCCACGGCCCGATCACCAACCGCGCCCTCCTCGTCAACTCCCTGCGCCACAAGGAGTTCACGACCGCCCACATGGACACGGGTTTCTACGACCGCCACCTCCCCGACCTCACACAGCCGACCCCCGACCCGCACGCCCCCCTGGCCGCCGCCCTGGCCGACACCCACGGCCGCTCCCGCTTCGCCGCCGGCTGGCGCAACGTACCGTCCCAGCCGCAGGTGAAGCGGTACGCCATGGGCGACACCGAGTGCGAGGTCCAGTACCGCCACACGAGGGAGGGCCTGACGGCGGACGGGGTGCGCGTAGTGCATACCGACGCGCGTCTCGTCGTACTCGAAGTGGACGGCGTACGCAGGAAGTTCGAGGTCGCGAGGTACGGCGACGACCAGGTCTACGTGAACGCGAGCGCCCTGACAGCCCTCCCTCGCTTCCCCGACCCAGCCGCCCAACTGGCCCCAGGCTCACTGCTGGCGCCGATGCCGGGCACGGTGGTGAGGGTTGCGGAGGGCTTGGCCGTAGGAGCTCAAGTCACGGCCGGTGAGCCCCTGTTGTGGCTGGAGGCAATGAAGATGGAACACAAGATCACAGCCCCGGTCACGGGAAAGCTAACGGCCCTGAACGCCGTACCTGGCCAACAGGTACAGCTCGCCTCTCTCTTGGCAGTAGTGCAACCCACTTAGGGGCGCGGGGCTGTATCGATATGCGGCTACCGCCGCGCGAGCGCGACCAGCCACGACGAAGGAGCCACATGCCCACAACCGAAACAGACGAGCACAAGGCCCTACGTTCAGCCGTATCCGCCCTAGGTAAACGCCACGGCCGTACCTACGACCGAGAAGCACTCTGGTCCGAGGCAGCAAAACTCGGCTACTTGGGCGTCAACCTCCCGGAGGAATACGGAGGCGGAGGCGGCGGCATCTCCGAACTCTCCATAGTCCTGGAGGAGTTGGGGGCGGCGGGCTGCCCCCTGCTGATGATGGTCGTCTCCCCGGCAATCTGCGGCACGGTAATCGCCCGCTTCGGCACCGAGGAACAGAAACAGACATGGCTGCCCGCGCTGGCGGACGGCACCCGCACCATGGCTTTCGGCATCACAGAACCAGACGCCGGCTCCAACAGCCACCGCATCACCACCACCGCCCGCAAAGACGGCACGGACTGGCTGCTCACCGGCCGCAAGGTCTTCATCTCCGGCGTGGACCTGGCCGACGCGACCCTCATAGTCGGCCGCACCGAGGACTCGCGAACCGGCCGCCTCAAGCCCTGCCTGTTCATCGTCCCCCGAGACGCGGAGGGCTTCACCCGCCGCCGGATAGACATGGAACTCCAGGCAGCGGAGAAGCAGTTCGAGCTGACCCTGGACGACGTACGACTCCCCGCCGACGCACTCGTCGGAGACGAGGACGCGGGCCTGCTCCAACTCTTCGCCGGTCTCAACCCGGAGCGCATCATGACCGCCGCCTTCGCGATCGGCATGGGCCGCTTCGCGCTCGGCCGAGCGATCGAGTACGCGCGCGAACGCACCGTATGGGACGCCCCCATCGGCGCCCACCAGGCCATCGCGCACCCCCTCGCCCAGGCGCACATCGACCTCGAACTCGCCCGTCTGATGATGCAGAAGGCGGCGTACCTGTACGACGCCGGTGACGACGCCGGCGCCGGTGAGGCGGCCAACATGGCCAAGTACGCGGCCGGGGAGGCGTGCGTGCGGGCCGTCGACCAGTCCGTGCACACCCTCGGCGGGAACGGCCTCACGCGCGAGTTCGGGCTCGCCTCGTTGATAACTGCCGCGCGTGTGGCTCGTATTGCTCCGGTGAGCCGGGAGATGATTCTCAACTACGTCTCCCACCAGACCCTGGGCCTCCCCAAGTCGTACTAGCCCGAGGCCCGAAGCCCGCCCGAAGCCCGAGGCCCCAAGGCAGCCCGAAGCTCCGCGCCGTGCCAGGAGGAACCATGTTCCGCAGCGAGTACGCAGACGTTCCGGCCGTCGAACTCCCCATACACGACGCGGTGTTGGCCCGGGCCGCCGAGTTCGGGGACGAACCCGCGCTGGTCGACGGCACGGACGGCACCACCCTGACGTACGCCCAACTCGACGCGTTCCACCGGCGGATCGCGGCCGGGCTCGCGGACGCGGGCGTGCGCAAGGGGGACGTTCTCGCCCTGCACAGTCCCAACACGGTCGCTTTCCCGCTGGCGTTCTACGCCGCCACGCGCGCGGGTGCCTCCGTCACGACGGTGCACCCGCTCGCCACCCCGGAGGAGTTCGCCAAGCAGCTGCGCGACTCGGCGGCCCGCTGGATCGTCACCCTGTCACCGCTCCTGGACGCGGCACGCCGTGCCGCCGAACTCGCGGGCGGCGTCGAGGAGATATTCGTCTGCGACAGTGCCCCCGGACACCGCTCACTCGCCGACATGCTCGGCTGCACGGCCCCCGAACCGGTGGTCGACATCGACCCCGTGACGGACGTGGCGGCCCTCCCGTACTCCTCGGGCACGACCGGCAGCCCCAAGGGTGTGATGCTCACACACCGTCAAATAGCCACGAACCTGGCCCAGTTGGAGCCCGCGGTCCCCACCGGCCCCGGCGACCGCATCCTGGCCGTCCTGCCCTTCTTCCACATCTACGGTCTTACGGCCCTGATGAACGCACCCCTGAGGAAGGGCGCCGCGGTCGTGGTCCTCCCGCGCTTCGAGCTGGAGACCTTCCTCGCGGCCATCGAGAACCACCGGATCACCGGCCTCTACGTGGCCCCGCCCATAGTCCTGGCCCTGGCCAAACACCCGGCGGTCGCGCAGTACGACCTCTCCTCCCTGAAATACATCATCAGCGCCGCCGCCCCCCTCGACGCGAACCTCGCCGCCGCCTGCTCCCAACGCCTGGGCCTGCCGCCCGTAGGCCAGGCGTACGGCATGACGGAACTGTCCCCGGGCACCCACGTGGTCCCCGTACGGGACATGCCCACAGCGCCCCCGGGGACGGTCGGCAAACTCATCGCCGGCACCGAGATGCGGATCGTCTCCCTCGACGACCCCGACAAGGATCTGGGCATCGGCGAGGCGGGCGAACTCCTCATCCGCGGCCCGCAGGTGATGAAGGGCTACCTGGGCCGACCCGACGACACCGCCGCGATGATCGACCAGGACGGCTGGCTGCGCACCGGGGACGTCGGCTATGTGGACGGCGGCGGCTGGCTGTTCGTCATCGACCGGGTCAAGGAACTCATCAAGTACAAGGGCTTCCAGGTGGCCCCCGCCGAACTGGAGGCCCTCCTGCTCACCCACCCCGGCATCGCCGACGCGGCCGTCGTGGGCGAGTACAACGACGACAACAACGAGGTCCCGCACGCGTACGTGGTCCGCCAACAGACCGCCGTAGACCGCACCGAGCCCTCCGAACTCTCCGAACTCTCCGAAGGGGAGGTCCTGATGTACGTCGCCGAACGCGTCGCCCCGTACAAACGCGTCCGCATGGTCACCTTCATCGACGCCGTCCCCCGAGCCGCCTCCGGCAAGATCCTGCGCCGGGAACTGCGAGGCCGGTCATGACGTTGATCGGTCGTGCACGCGCGCGTGGCATCGAGACCCTGAGCCTGGACTCACCGGACACGAGGAACGCGCTGTCGGCCTCCCTGGTGGGCGAGTTGGCGGACGCGCTGACGGAATGCGCGAAGGACGAAGACGTACGGGCGATCGTCCTCACGCACACCGGCAACACGTTCTGCGCGGGCGCGGACCTACGGGACCCGCCACCCCCGGAGGCACTGGTGACCCTGCTCCGGCAGATCATCGAACTCCCCAAGCCGGTGGTGGCGAGAGTGACGGGCCACGTACGAGCAGGCGGCCTCGGCCTCCTCTCGGCCTGTGACATCGCGGCAGCGTCGACCCCGTCCGCCACCTTCGCGTTCACAGAGGTACGGATCGGGGTGGCCCCGGCGGTGATCTCCCTCCCGCTCCTGCCTCGCACGGACCCGCGAGCCCTGGCCCGCTACTACCTCACCGGCGAACGTTTCGACGCGACGGAAGCGGCCCGCACGGGCCTCCTCACGGCGGCGGGAGAGGACGTGGACGAAGTACTCGCACCGATCCTCGACGGCCTGCGCAGAGCCGCTCCCGAGGCCCTGGCCGAGACGAAACGGCTGCTCACGGCTAGGGTGCTGGAAACCTTCGACCGGGACGCGGCCGATCTGACCGCGCTCTCGGCACGGCTGTTCGCCTCCGCGCAGGCCCGCGAGGGGATGACGGCCTTCCTCGAACGACGGGATCCCGCATGGGTGGTGTGAGCGCGTCGACGGCGCCGGGCGCGGTCGACCGCAGACCCAAGCAGGACCGCAGCCGGGCCACCCGGCAACGCCTCCTGGAAGCCGCCGTGTCCTGCCTCGCCGAACACGGCTGGGCCGGCTCCACGGTCTCCGTCGTGGCCGAACGCGCCGGCGTCTCCCGAGGCGCCGCCCAACACCACTTCCCCACCCGCGAGGACCTCTTCACGGCGGCCGTCGAGTACGTCGCCGAGGAACGCTCCACGGCCCTGCGTGCCCTGTTCCCCCAGGGCGCCAAGGACCGCGTCACGGTGGTCAGGGCCCTGGTCGACCTCTACACCGGCCCCTTGTTCCGCGCGGCCCTCCATCTCTGGGTAGCCGCGTCGAACGAGGACCAACTCCGTCCCCAGGTAACGGAGTTGGAGGCAAAGGTGGGCCGAGAGACCCACCGCATCGCAGTGGAATTGCTGGCCGCCGACGAGTCGAGACCGGGCGTACGAGAAACGGTCCAGGGCCTCCTCGACATGGCAAGGGGCCTGGGCCTGGCCAACCTGCTCACCGACGACAGGAGCAGGCGGGAGAGAGTGGTAGCCCAATGGGCCTCACTCGTGGAAGAAACCTTGGGGCAACCCACCTAGGGGCGCGGGGAACTGCGCGACCAGCCACATCGAGCCCGCAGTCGCCCCCGCTCCTCAGGCCCCTCTTCAGTGGGCGATATCCGAGTACCCCTCGATCGACTGAGGCCCACGAGACTCCGGCCCCACATACCGAGCAGAAGGCCGCACCAACCGCCCCGTCCGCTTCTGCTCAAGAATGTGCGCCGACCACCCCGCCGTACGCGCACACGTGAACATCGACGTGAACATGTGCGCCGGCACCTCGGCGAAGTCCAGCACGATAGCCGCCCAGAACTCGACGTTGGTCGCCAGCACCCGATCAGGCCGCCGCGCATGCAACTCCGCAAGCGCCGCCTTCTCCAACGCCTCCGCGATCTCGAACCGCGGCGCCCCCAACTCCCGCGCCGTACGCCGCAGTACCCGAGCCCGAGGATCCTCGGCCCGGTACACCCGGTGCCCGAACCCCATCAGCCGTTCACCCTTGTCGAGCGCCTGCCGGACGTACGCCTCGGCATCCCCCGTCCGCTCGATCTCCTCGATCATCCCGAGCACCCGGGACGGCGCACCCCCATGCAGAGGCCCGGACATCGCACCCACGGCCCCGGACAGCGCGGCGGCGACATCGGCCCCGGTGGAGGCGATGACCCGAGCGGTGAAGGTGGACGCGTTCATGCCGTGCTCGGCGGCAGACGTCCAGTAGGCATCCACCGCAGCGACATGCTTGGGATCCGGCTCACCCCGCCACCGGATCATGAACCGCTCGACGACCGAGTGCGCCTTGTCGATCTCGCTCTGCGGCACCATCGCGTGCCCCTGCCCACGCGCGGACTGAGCCACGTACGACAGGGCCATCACGGCGGCGCGGGCGAGGTTGTCGCGGGCCTCCTCCTCATCGATGTCGAGGAGCGGCTTGAGGCCCCACACGGGCGCGAGCATGGCCAGCGCGGACTGTACGTCGACGCGGATGTCACCGGAGTGCACCGGGATCGGGAACGGTTCCGCCGGCGGCAGTCCGGGGTTGAAGGCGCCGTCGACGAGCAGCCCCCAGACGTTGCCGAACGAGACGTGACCGACCAGATCCTCGATGTCGACGCCCCTGTACCGCAGGGCGCCGCCTTCCTTGTCCGGTTCGGCGATCTCCGTCTCGAACGCGACGACTCCTTCGAGTCCGGGTACAAAGGAGGGGTCGAAGTCGGACATCAGGCGGCTCCTCATGCTGTGGCTCCACGGTCGCTCGGGACTCGCGGGCCGAAGATAGAGACATCAGCACCATAACGCCGGGTGCCATCCATAGGGAGGGCCTGCGGCACTGAGTGCCACCTGAACTCGTGGCCGTACAGAGCCGTGCACAGCCGTAGGCGGCTGCACGCAACCACACACCGCCCCACAGCGCCGTACGGCAGGATGACCGCGTGACCGACCGCGCTCCCACCGACCGTGATCCCCGCCTCGACCCCGCCGCGATGCGCAAGCAGTACCGCGTGGAGGGCCTCGACGAGACACACCTGGCCCCCGGCCCGATGGAACAGTTCGGCCGCTGGTTCGAGGAGGCGGTGGTCCGGGAGCTCGTCTACGAGCCGAACGCCATGGTCGTCTCCACCGCCGACGCCGAGGGCCGCCCCAGCTCCCGCACGGTCCTCATGAAGCACTACGACGACCAGGGCTTCGTCTTCTACACGAACTACGACTCCCGCAAGGCCCGCGAACTCGGCGCCAACCCGTACGTCTCGCTGCTCTTCCCCTGGCACCCGATGGCCCGCCAGGTCCTGGTCACCGGCACCGCCCGCCGCACCGGCCGCGACGAGACCGCCGCGTACTTCCGCACCCGCCCGCACGGCTCCCAACTCGGCGCCTGGGCCAGCACCCAGTCCTCGGTGATCCACTCCCGAACCGAACTGGAGTCGTCGTACGCCGAACTCCTCGCCCGCTACCCGGAGGGCGAACAGGTCCCGGTCCCCCCGCACTGGGGCGGCTTCCGCATCGCCCCCCAAACGGTCGAGTTCTGGCAGGGCCGGGAAAACCGCCTCCACGACCGCCTCCGCTACACAGCGGAGCCGGCCGGCACCTGGCGCCTGGACCGCCTGAGCCCCTGACCCGCAGGCCCGGGCAAACGCAGGCGACCCGCGAGCTCAGGTCCCCCACCTCACGGCGGGGGAGCCGGCCGGACGTACCGGCGAGCTCGCGGGTCGGGTGACTGCGTTGGGTTAGGCCGGTTGCGCGCTACTCACACACGCTGGTCCGGCGCCGAACCGAGTACGACGGCGGGCCACTAGCCCGCAGTCACCTCTTCCGTCCGGTATCCATACATCTGCCGAACCACCTCCTTTCCGAAGTACTCGCCACCCTAAGAACCCCTCGCCGACGGATCAACCGCTTTTTACGACCCTTGAACTCACTGGACGCCAATGCGCTGGTCACCTAGGTTCCGGCCCATGACCGACCTGGATATAGAACCGGTGGACCCGGACGAGGAGAACGCCCTCCAGGACTGGCGGTACGTCCACAACCTGATCGTGCCGCCCGCCTCGATGTCCCTCGACGAGGTGCGGGAGCGGAGCGGGCGGAACCGGCTGGGGAACGCGTACCTGGGGGACGTGCTCGTGGGGTGCTCCACCGTGCGGTCCCCGCAGGGCGAGGACGCGGTGGCGACCGTCATCGCGCGCGTGCTGCCCGAGTTCCGGCGGCGCGGCTACGGAGTCGCCCTCTACGAAAACGGCCTCACGCGCGCGCGTGCGCTCGGCGCCGGTGCGATCGAGACCGTCGTCCTGGCCGCCAACGCGGACGGGGTGCGGTTCGCCGAGGCGCGGGGTTTCGTCGAGACCGAGCGCTATGTGCTGGACGGCGAGAGCGACTTGTGGATCACTCTGCGATTGGGGTCGTGGATTCCGTAGGCCAGGACAGGGCCGTCAACTCCGGCCAGGCCTGTCGCCGGCGGGTCGGCGTCGGTCGAGTGTGCCGGGGGCCGAGCGGTGTCTTACAACGATTCCTTCAATCTTGCGGGAACTCGGTGTGTGCTGCGTCACGTTCGAGTTGAATGAGGGGGAGTGAGTGAACCGACGCGTCGTGTCCGCGGACGCAGCCTGCAGGGGGTCCAGGTGAGTGCTTCCCGGCGTAGTGGGACCACCGATGAGTTGGGTCCCGACGAGCCCGAGCCCGAGCGGGACGGTGGGCCCGAAGGGGTCGGTGGGTCGGATCTGTTGGCCGCGTTGCTGGACGGGATGGACGCGGCGCTGTGTGCGTTCGACGCGGACGGGGTGCTGACCCACTGGAACCGCGAGGCGGAGCGCATTCTGGGCTGGACCGCGGCCGAGGCCGTGGGGCGGCACGGGCTGGCAGGGTGGGCCGTACGGGGTGCGGACGCCGAGGAGGTCGAGGGGCGGCTGATGTCCGCCATGCAGGCCCCCGGGCGGCAAGTGAATGAGTTCGCCCTTCTTACGAAGGATGGTGGGCGGGTGCTTGTGCGGACCCAGTCCGCCGCCGTGCGCGGGCCCGACGGGAAGCCCGCCGGGGTCTACTGCGCCTTCAGTGAAGTGCATGCCCAGATTGACCTTGAGCGGTCAATCGCCTTGAGTGAGGCCCTCTTTGAGGATGCCTCGTGGGGCGTTGTGCTTGTGGATGCCGATTTGCGGCCCGCCGTCGTCAACTCGCATGCCGCGCGTGCGCTTGGTACCGGGCGTACCTCCGTCCTCGGGCGGCCTCTTGGGGAGTTGCTCGCCCAAGGGGTCGAGGAGTTGGAGGCCGCGCTCACGCACGTGCTCGCCGAGGGTGCGCCGCCGGCGCCGGCGGAGATCTGGGTGAGCGTACGGACGCCGGAGGGCAATCTGCGGCGCTGCTGGAGGAGCGGGTTCCTACGGCTGGCCTCGCCGCTCACGGAGGAACCGGTGCCGCTCGGCGTCGGCTGGCTCTTCCAGGACGTCACCGAGGCCAAGCAGCTCGAACAGGAGGCCTCGCTGCTGCGCTTCCGCGCCCAGCAACTGCACCGCGCCGCCCGCGCCGCCGCCGAGTGCGAGGACCCGCGCGACGCGGCGACCGTCCACCTCGACTTCGCCCTCGCCGGCTTCGCCGACCACGCCCTCATCGACCGGGTCGCGGGCGGATCGTTGAACGATGGGGACGGCCTACGTAGTACGACGACGGCGGCTGTACGGCTGATCCGGGTCGCCGCCACGCCCACGGGGGCACCCGGCCCCAGCCTGCTCACCGGCGCGGCGGGACTGCCCGTGCGCTACGGAGAGGGGCATCCCGCCCTGCAGTGCGTCGAACGTGTCGGCTCCGTGCGGGCCAGCATCGGCACCGTCCCGCCCGAACAGGCCCGCGAGTGGGCCCGGGCCCGGCAGTGGCCCACGGACGCCGTACACGCCCTGTGCGCGGTGCTGCGCAGCCGGGGGCGGACCCTGGGCGTCGTGACGTTCCTACGGGGCGCCGGGCGCAGCCAGTTCGAACGGTCCGACTCGATCTACGCCGAGGACGTGGCCGTACGGATCGCGGCGGCGCTGGATCTGGCGGGGCAGGTGGGCCGGGCGGGGCAGCCGGGGCAGCCGGGGGAGAAGTGAGCCCCTTGCTCGTCGCCCGGCCTGTCACCTGGCAGCCGTAGAAGAGCGTGCTCAGTACTGGTAGAAGATCCGGTCCCGGTACTCCTCGAAGACCCGGCCGTTCCACTCGTGGCCGCCGTCCACGTTCCCGGAGCGCAGCAGCGGCGGCTCGATGCCGCGCTCGGCCAGCGTCGCCGCCGCCGTCGCCATGACCGCCTGGAGGAGGGCCGCGGTGACGACCGTGGAGGCGGGGGCGAAGGGGGCCGGGATGGTGTCGAGGGTGAGTTCCGCGTCGCCGATCGCGATCTTCGAGTCGAGGACGACGTCGCAGTGGTCCTTCAGATACGTCCCGGAGACGTGCCGTGACGTCGTCTCCGAGGCGTACGCCACCGACGTCACGCCGATGACCCGGACGCCGAGGGAGCGGGCCTTCATGGCCATCTCGACGGGCAGGGCGTTGCGTCCGGACAGCGAGATGATCACCAGGGCGTCGCCGGAGCGCAGCGGTGACGTCTCCAGGACGACGCTCGCGAGGCCGTCGACGCGCTCCAGGGCGGAGCCCAGCGTGGCCGGCATGACGTCGACGCCGACGACTCCGGGGACGGTGAGCAGGTTCATCAGGGCGAGTCCGCCCGCGCGGTAGACGACGTCCTGGGCCGCGAGGGAGGAGTGCCCGGCACCGAAGGCGAAGAGGCGCCCGCCGTCGGCGACGGTGTCCGCGAGGAGCGTGCCGGCCGCCTGGACGGAGTCGGCCTCTTCGTCGCGGACCCGCTGGAGCAGGGTGATCGCGGCGTCGAAGAACTGGCCGGCAGGCGTACGGTCGCTCATGCGGAAGTCCCCTCGGTGAGTTTGTGTCGCGGATCACCGTGCGGTCTGGACCAAGGGGATGTCAATACGGCGACAGCACGTCTCCAGGGTCGCCGTGGGCGGTCGTAACCGGCTGGTTTCAGCGGCGCGGCACGGTTGTCGGTGGTATGCGTCAGAATTGAGTCCAGGGCCAGCGCACGCGCCGCGGAGCCGTCGAGCTTCGGGCAGAGGTAATCGAGGGGCACGTATGTCCGGACTGATCGACACCACGGAGATGTATCTCCGCACCATCCTCGAGCTGGAGGAGGAAGGTGTGGTCCCCATGCGCGCCCGCATCGCCGAGCGGCTCGACCAGAGCGGGCCGACGGTGAGCCAGACGGTGGCACGCATGGAGCGCGACGGCCTGGTGGCCGTGGCCAGCGACCGTCACCTGGAGCTGACCGACGAGGGCCGTCGGCTCGCCACGCGCGTGATGCGCAAGCACCGGCTCGCCGAGTGTCTGCTCGTCGACGTGATCGGCCTGGAGTGGGAGCAGGTGCACGCCGAGGCCTGCCGCTGGGAGCACGTGATGAGCGAGGCCGTGGAGCGCCGCGTCCTTGAGCTGCTGCGTCACCCCACCGAGTCGCCGTACGGCAATCCGATCCCCGGCCTGGAGGAGCTCGGCGAGAAGGACGGGGCCGACCCGTTCCTGGACGAGGGCATGGTGTCGCTGGCCGACCTGGACCCGGGTGTCGACGGCAAGACGGTCGTCGTGCGCCGGATCGGCGAGCCCATCCAGACGGACGCGCAGTTGATGTACACGCTGCGCCGGGCGGGCGTGCAGCCCGGCTCGGTGGTGAGTGTGACGGAGTCGGCGGGCGGGGTGCTGGTGGGCAGCGGCGGTGAGGCGGCCGAGCTGGAGTCGGAGATCGCCTCGCATGTGTTCGTGGCCAAGCGCTGAGCCAAGGGTTCAAGGGCTGGGTCGAGCGCTGAGCTGCGGGTCGTTCAACTCGTAGGGCGGGAGCGGTAGTTGTGGCGTTCCGGCGGGGCCGTCGGCGATCTCGGCGGATCCAAGATTCAGTGTGCTGAATCGCAGCGCTCGGGCGCTTCGCGTGCCAGGCTGTCGCGTGGGCATATGACCGTGAGGGGGCGGGAGGATGTGCCGCAGACGTGGAGAGGGCCCCGGCGCCGTGCGGCGCCGGGGCCTGTCCTCCCCTGTGTTGACCTGGAGCCCCGAGCTCTCAAGGTCATTCCCCTCGGACCGGTTTCCCCGAGCGGTCCGCCTCCCGCTGAAGATCTCCCCTCGGCGGCGGCGATCATTCCTTGAAGCGGGTCACTCGAACGAGGGGTGTTGCGGCCGGAGGCGGCATTTTCGAATCTGTATTCGATAACCTGTGGGTGATGAAACCCGCGGGGCGTGAGCTGTAGGAAGAGACGAGCAGGAAAAGAGACGGAACCAAGAAGAAACGGCACAAGCGGCAGAGCGTGGTTCACAGGACCGGTGGGCTCGAAGCGGGAGCGAGCGGTCCGTGCGGAGCTAGGGGGGTGCCAGGACCAATGGCGCGGCGCATCGACGTGACCGGAGCAGGCGGCGTACGCCTGGCCGCATGGGAGTTCGCGGACCCGCCCAAGTCGGGGGAGATCGAGCGGGCACCCGGAGTTCTGTTACTGCACGGCCTGATGGGCCGTGCCTCGCACTGGGCGTCCACCGCCCGCTGGCTCTCCGAACGGCACCGCGCCGTCGCACTCGACCAGCGCGGCCACGGCCAGAGCGACAAGCCGCCGCGGGCGGCCTTCACCCGCGAGGCCTACGTCGAGGACGCGGAGGCCGCGCTGGAGCAGCTGGGGCTGGCTCCGGTCGTCCTCATCGGCCACGCGATGGGAGCGCTGACCGCGTGGCAGCTCGCGGCGAAGCGGCCCGATCTGGTGCGGGGGTTGATCATCTGCGACATGCGCGCGTCCGCGCTGGGCGCCGCGTCGCAGCGGGAGTGGTCCGACTGGTTCAAGTCGTGGCCCGTTCCCTTCGCCACGCTCGCGGATGTCCGTAAGTGGTTCGGCGAGGACGATCCGTGGGTGGAGCGGCCCAATCCTTCTCGGGGGGAGTTCTACGCCGAGGTCATGCACGAGTCCGCCGACGGGTGGCGGCCGGTGTTCGAGCCGGAGCAGATGCTGAAGTCCCGGGAGACGTGGGTGTACGACGCGCACTGGGAGGAGCTGGCTCAGGTGCAGTGTCCGGCGCTGGTCGTTCGTGGGCTTGACGGTGAGTTGGGGCGGGCTGAGGCGCAGGAGATGGTGCGGGTCCTTCCCAGGGGGGAATACGCGGAGGTTGCTGATGCCGGGCATCTGGTGCACTACGACCAGCCCGAGGCCTGGCGGGCGGCAATCGAGCCGTTTCTTGATGGGGTGCTGGTGTGAGTTGGGCGCCTAGGAGCCCGGGGTGTGCGGTTGGGGGGGGCGAGTGCGGGTGCGTGGGGGCTGGTCGCGCCCACGCGGCGAAGCCGCAAATAGATACAGCCCCGCGCCCCTGAAAGTCGCAGTCCCGTGCGTCGGAAGGGCCCCCTCCCTGTGCGTCGGAAGGGCCCCCTCAGCCCTTGCTGACCGCCGCCAGGATCTCCGGCAACCGCCTCGCCGTCCCCGGTGCTGCCAGTCGTAGCCCCGCGTACGTGAGCGCCGCCCCGTACCCCGCCCCCGTCGGCAGCAGTACCCAGCTCCACTGATCCCCATCCGCGCTGACGTTCGCCCAGATGGTGAGGGCGATGACGGGGGCGCACAGCAGGGCGGCGGAGATCATGCCGCCGAAGATGGAGATCCAGGCGAGGCCGGCCTGGCCGGGGGCCACGTTTTTGTGGGTGCCCTGGGGGATGGAGTAGGGGAAGCGGGCGGAAGTCCAGGCGCCGGTCGCGAGCATCGCGCCGAGGAGGGCGAAGGAGAGGCCGAGGACCTCCGGGAGCCGGGACCAGTCGCCGAGCAGCGCTGTCGTCAGCACGGTCACCAGGGCCGCGTACGGCAGGGTGATCACCAGCAACGCGAGGGCGCGGGCCCGGAGTTCGACGTAGGCGTCCCTCGTCGTGGAGATCGTCATCGCGACCATCCAGAACGCGGACGTGTCCTGGCCGAACTGGTTGTACATCTGGATGCCGAGCATCCCGGCCGCGAAGCACGCGAAGTACACCGAGCCGGTGCCCTGCAACGCGTTGAACACCGGCACGATCAGGCCGATCGCCAGCGAAGTCACCCACGCGGCCTTGGTCTTGGGGTCGCGCCAGACGTAACGCAGGCTGCGTTCCATGACCGTGCCGGTGCGGCCGGACGGGAGGAGACGGGCCAGGCCGCCGGTGGATGACTTGTCCTTCGCGGCCGGTTCCGCGGACTGGAGCGTGGAGCCGTCCGGTGCGGTCATCAGCTTGGTCAGGCTGTGCGACCAGAGGATCAGCAGGGCCGCCAAGGCGCAGACGGACAGTGCGAGTTGGGTGACCGCCAAGCCGTACGAACCCTTGCTCACCGAGTCCACCGCGCCGATCGCCGACGCCGGCGGCACCCAGCGCAACACCTCTGCCGCCGGGTCGAGTTGGGACAGCCCGGACGAACCCAGGCGCTGCGCACCGAAGTTGACCAACTGCGCCCCGACCGCGATCACCAGCCCGCTCAGCACCGCCAGGTCCCGGCCCTTGCGGCTGGTCAGCAGGCGGATGTTGGCCGCGGCGACCGCCCGCGCGAGGGCCACGCAGATCAGGAGGGAGAGGGCGAGTGCCACGACCGCCGTGACGTACGCGGCGGCGCCGTGCGCGACCGCGATCACCGAACCGAGCAGCAGCACCAGCGTGAACAGCGGCCCGATGCCGACCAGCGAGGCCGCCAGCAGCGCCCGTACCAATGGCTGGGGCCGTAGCGGCAGCATCACCAGGCGGGTCGGGTCGAGGGTTTCGTCGCCGGACGGGAAGAACAGCGGCATCACCGCCCAGCCCAACCCCAGTACCGCCACCAGGAGGACGACCACGGAGACCGCGTGCGCGTCTCCGCGCAACGCGATCAGCCCGAGCAGTTGGAGCGCCGCGAAGAGGAGCGCCACGACCGCCGACGCGACGTACGCGGCCCGCCGGCCACCGGACTGCCGTAGACCGTTGCGCAGCAGGGACAACTTCAGTCGTACGACGACGGGGGTGATCGAGGCGGTCGTCGTGGTGTCGCTCATCGGGTGCCGCCGCCCAGCCAGTCGAGGTCGGAGCTGTGGTCGCGGGCGCCCGCGCCGACGAGTTCGAGGAACGCCTGCTGGAGGGTGGGGGATTCACCGCGGACCTCGGCGAGGGTGCCCTGCGCGCGGATGCGGCCCGCGGCCATCACGGCCACCCAGTCGCAGAGCGACTCGACGAGTTCCATGACGTGGGAGGAGAAGACGACGGTGGCGCCGGAGGCGGTGTAGCGCTCCAGGACGCCCCGGATGGTCTGCGCGGAGACCGGGTCGACGCCCTCGAACGGCTCGTCCAGGAACAGGACTTCGGGGTTGTGGAGGAGAGCGGCGGCGAGCCCGATCTTCTTGCGCATACCGGTCGAGTAGTCGACGACGAGCTTGTGCTGGGCACCGGCCAGGTCGAGCACGTCGAGGAGCTGGGTGGCCCGCTTGTCGACCTCGGCACCGGGCAGCCCCCGCAACCGCCCGCTGTAGCCGAGGAGTTCGCGTCCCGACAGCCGCTCGAACAGCCGTAGGCCTTCCGGTAGCACCCCGATCCGCGCTTTGACGGCCACCGGATCGGCCCACACGTCGTGCCCGACGACCTCGACGCTTCCCTGATCGGGCCGCAGCAACCCGGTCACCATGGAGAGAGTGGTCGTCTTCCCGGCCCCATTGGGCCCGACCAGCCCGATGAACTTCCCCGCGGGCAACTCCAGATCGATCCCGGCAACAGCGACCTGCTGCCCGAACCGCTTCCAGAGCCCACGGACGGATACGGCGGCTGTTCCCACTCCGATTCCCGACGTCATGCATGAACCCTACGGGGCAGCAGGCGCCCTGAAGGGGCGCGGGCCTGTGCCGATCTGCGGCTCCGCCGCGTGGGCGCGGGCGACCACGACGCACCCGCAGCCGCCCGAACTACCGATCCCGCCCACACGCATAGGCGAGCGGCGAGATCAACTCCTCCGCGTCCGGCAGCCAACGGTTCGCGGCGGTAGGCCGGCAGGCCCACTGCACAGCCCCCCGAGACCCGAACCGCGTGGGCGGCGCGGCCACATACGCACCCTCACCCAGCACCACGAGATCCAACGACGCCGGAGACCAGCCGATCTTCCGCACCAGATCCGGCACCTTCACCGAAGCCCCGGGCAGAACGAAGAACTCCATCCGCCGCGACGGCGTCAACGTCACGGGACCCAGCGTCAACTCCATGCGCTCCATCCGGGCCAGCGCCAGGAACCCCGCGGTCTCCGCGACGGAAATCGCGTCGAACGTGCGCCCCGTAGGCAGCAGGATCGACGCCCCCGGCTGCTTCTGCCACATCCGCCGCGCGACCGTCGCGCTGCCCGTCGCCTGCGTCGCCCAGTCCTCACGCGCCGGGTGTGCGCCGGGTGCGGCGCACGCGGGGTCGCCGCACGAGCAGTGCTGCACCCCGTCGACGGCTTCCAGCCAGGTGCCGGGGAAGACGTCCCAGTGGCGCTCCTCGGCGTAGCGTACGGCTGTCTCCAGCAGCGATTCCCCGCGCTGCTTCGGAATCTGAGCGGCTTCGGTGCCCGCGATCGTCTCTTCCACGATGAACACAACTCCCGCACCCACCTGGAGTTACGGGCGTAGCGCGCGCGGGGGAGGGGCATCGATTCCGCAACTGGGGCGCATGGAGGCATGTGCGGGGGCGCGCGGGAGGAACGACGGCGGGAGTTGGGTAGCCAGGTGTGGGGCGAGCACCAGCTTTTACCCCGGCATTCCTCGCATGCTTCGCATTTTCGCCATGTTCGCTGGGCATTGATCTTCACGGCCGGATCTTTTCGCTTCAGGGGTTGTTCCCAGGGGGTACGCCATGGCCGCAAGGCCACTTGTCGCGCGGCAGCCGAACGAACGGCTGCAGGCGCTCATCCAGGAGGCGGGGTGCTCGAACGCCGGGCTCGCCCGCCGGGTCAACATGTGCGGTGCCGAGCACGGTCTCGACCTGCGCTACGACAAGACGTCCGTGGCCCGTTGGCTGCGGGGACAGCAGCCGCGCGGGCGGGCTCCGGCGATCATCGCCGAGGCGCTGGGCCGCAAGCTGGGCCGTACGGTCACGATCGACGAGATCGGCATGGCCAACGGCAAGAACCTCGCGTCGGGCGTGGGTCTGCAGTTCTCGCCGACCGTCCTCGGGGCCATCGAGCAGGTGTGTGAGCTGTGGCGCAGTGACGTGGGGCGCCGGGACTTCCTGTCCGGTTCGTCGGTCGCCGCGTCCGCGCTGGTCGAGCCGAGCCGTGACTGGCTGATCTCCTCGCCGGACTCGCAGGTCGCCCGCGCTGCCGGACCACGCGTCGGGCAGTCCGACGTGGCGGCGGTCCGCGCGATGACCCAGGCGCTGAGCGAGCTGGACCACCAGTACGGCAGCGGGCATGTGCGCCCGGTCGTCGTGCACTACCTCAACAGCGTCGTCTCCGGGCTGCTCGCGGGGTCGTACCGGGAGGCCGTGGGGCGTGAACTGTTCGCCGCCGTCGCCCGGTTGACGGAACTCGCCGGCTATATGGCCGTGGACACGGGTCAACCCGGCCTGGCGCAGCGGTACTACATCCAGGCGCTGCGCCTCGCCCAGGCGGCGGGAGACAGGGGGTACGGCGGGTATGTGCTCGCCGCGTCCATGAGTCACCTCGCCGCGCAGCTCGGAAACCCGCGTGAGATCGCCCAGTTGGCGCGGGCGGCGCAGGAGGGGGCGCGTGGGCGCGTGACCCCGCGGGCCGAGGCGATGTTCTACGCGGCGGAGGCGCGCGGGCATGCCCTGATGGGGGACGCGCGGTCCGCGCAGCTGGCGTCGGGGCGTGCGGTGAGCGCGCTGGACGCGGCGGATCCGTCGACCGGGGACGACCCGGCGTGGATCGCGCACTTCGACGAGGCGTATCTCGCCGACGAGTTGGCGCACTGCCACCGCGACCTGGGCCAGGCCGAGGCGGCGGCGCGGAGCGCGCAGGAGTCCCTGGACGGGCACCCGGAGTCGCGGGCCCGCCGCCGGGCCATCGGGTACGTGCTGCTCGCGAGCGCGCAGGTGCAGCAGCGCGAGGTCGAGCAGGCCTGCAACACGGGCCTGAAAGCAGTGGAGTTGCTCGGTTCGCTGCGGTCCAACCGGGGCGCCGAGTACCTGGAGGACTTCCAGCAGCGCCTGGAGCCGTACCGGGACGAGCCGGTGGTGAGGGAGTTCGGGGCGCGGATGGAGTTGCAGGCCGCCGCGTGAACGAGGGGTGAACCAAGGCTCCCTTCTTCGGAAAACGGAGGCTCTACCCTTGAAAGGAGGGCGCACGGCGGCACTTGGAGCGGATGAGGGCCCGGAACTGTTACCGCCGTCACAAGAGGGCAGGTCCAGTCCAGTGCTGCGTGGCACCGGGCTCGGGGTACCCGGTAGCGTGAGCCGACGATCCCGAAGGTCCCCCATTCGTAGGAGTCCCGGTGACGCAGAGTGGACAGGGCGAGGAGCCCTCGGCGCGGCCCGCGCGCGAAGGCATCGTGCTGCCCTCCGACGGAGGTGAACCCCTCCTGCCGGGTATGACGGGCGGACGCGGTAACCAGCAGTCGGGCCAGCAGCCGCCGATCGCACCCCCGACCACTGGCCAGTCCTGGGGCCAGCCATGGGGTCCCGATCAGCAGCACGACCAGCAGCATCACCACCAGCACCGGACCCCGGCCCCGCCGCCGGGCCAGGGCTGGGGAGAGCCGCAGCAACAACAGCCGCCGCAGCAGTGGGGCAGCGCTCCCGAGCAGTCCGCTCCGTCCCCGTGGGGCGCCCAGGACGGCGTCCCGAGCCAGCCGGGCGCCCTGCCCCAGGAGAGCGCCCAGCACGCGGCCTACGGCGTGCAGCAGCAGTCGTACGCACAGGAGTACCCGCCGGGATACGCCCCGGAGCACTCCGCCGGGTACGTCGGCGCGGGCTACGCCTCCGACCAGGCACCCGCGATACCCCGGTCCGCCGCCCAGCCCGCACAGCTCCCGCAGGCCGGGACGGACGGATACGCAGCGGCCGGGACCAACGGATACGCCCAGGCCGGAACGGGCGGATACCCCCAGGCCGGGCCCAACGCGCAGTCCTACGGAACCGACGCCCAGGCCTATGGATACGGATACGGCGCTTCCGCTTCCGGTTCGGGCGCGCCCCTGCCGTCGTCCCCCGCGCCCCTGCCGGCCGCCGCGACCGCGTTCCCGAGCGCCCCGCTGCCGCCCGCCGACGAGGGCGCGACGCAGTACATCCCGCCGGTGGTCAACATGCCCGGCGACGAGGGTGCCACCCAGTTCCTGCCTCCGGTGCCCGCCGCCCCCATGGACGAGGGGGCGACCCAGTACATCCCGCCCGTCGGGCCCGGGGCGCTGCCGCCCGAGGTGCCCGCGGGCCCGATGCCGCAGGCCGCGCATCCCGACGCCCAGCCGACGCAGTTCCTCCCGCCGGTGCCCGCGCAGGGCGCCGCTCCCGGGTACGGGGCGCGGCCGGGCGGCCCGGACGACCGGCAGCCGCCCGCCGAGTTCGACAACCTCTTCCGCAGCGACGCCGGGGGCGAGCAGCCCGCCGCGTCCACACAGCAGATGCCCCGCTTCCAGCAGCCCCCGAGGGCCGAGCAGCCGGGGCAGCCGGGCTACGCGCAGGCCCAACCGCCGTACGCGCAGCCGTCGTACGCCCAGCCCTCGTACGCCCCGCCCGGGGACGGCGGCGGCCGGCGCGGTGCGCAGGGCGACGACGGCGGCCGGGGCGGGCGCCGTTCGCGGGTGCCGCTGATCGCCGGGGTCGGGGTCGGCATCGCGATCCTCGGAGTCGGCGCCGGGGCGCTGCTCAGCGGGGGCGGCAGCAAGAGCGACGACAACAAGACGGTCGCCGCGACGTCGGCCGCGACGGACGGTTCCTCCTCGGCGGGCACCGATGCCGCGAAGGAACAGGCCGTCGCCCTGGACAAGTTGCTCGCCGACAGCGGCAGCAGCCGTGCCTCGGTGATCAACGCCGTGGGCAATGTGAAGGCCTGCAACAAGCTCGGCGAGTCCGCCTCCGACCTGCGGGACGCCGCCAAGCAGCGCGCCGAGCTGGTGACCAAGCTGTCCCAGCTCACCCTGGACAAGCTGCCGTCCAACGCGGCGCTCACCACCGCCCTCACCAACGCGTGGAAGGCGTCAGCGTCGGCCGACAACCACTACGCGGCCTGGGCGGACCAGGCCGCCGGCAAGAAGGGCTGCAAGAAGGGCCAGGCCCGCACCACCGGCCAGACCGCGGCCGGCAACGCGTCGAGCGGCGTCGCCAGCAACCAGAAGGTCAAGGCCGCCGCACTCTGGAACACGATCGCGAAGACCTACGGCCTGACCCAGCGCCAGCCGACCCAGCTCTGAGCGAGGGAGGGCGCGGGTCTCATCCCAGGTCCGCGCTGTCCAGCGTCCTCGTCATGTCGAAGAAGCCCTTCTTCGCGGACACCAGAACACCCTTCCGTACGACCTGAAGGGTCACGGCCGCGTTGACCAGCCGGGCCAGGCCGACCGAGGCGAGGTTGTCGTCGCCGGAGCTCCACTGCAGCGTCGGCGTGAGCCCGCCCGTGCTGACCTTCACGCCGTCGTCGAGGGCGTGCCGAACGGTGTCGGCGGTGACGTCACCGCTGCCGAGCGAGTTCACGACGGTCTTGAACGCGGTGTACGCGATCCAGGTGGTCTGCACCCCCGCGTCCGCCGGGTCGATGCGGTTGTCGCCGAAGGCCACCTCGTTGATCGCCTTCTTCATCGGGTCCCAGCGCGCGTCGCTCGCGACCGGGTACCAGCCCGTGATGTACGACCCCTCGTACGGCCCGGACTGCCCGCCCGTCGAGTTGATCTCGGTCTGGTCGACGCTGCCGAGCACGGTCGCGGCGTGCACCGCGGGATAGTCCTGGCGGTCGCGCCGGAAGGAGTCCATGAAGGTGTCGGTACGGTCCCCGAGCGAGGGCACCACGCATCCCTCCTTGCCGGAGCCGCCGGTCGCGCTCTCCAGGGCGCGCGTCGACTGGGTCGAGTACTCGGTGGCGTCGTCGGCCGCGAGCTGGTCGGTCGCCGCCGCGTGGCCGCCCGCCGCGAGCCCGGCGTTCAGCAGCGGGGGCAGGTCGTCGCCGGCGATGGAGTCGGGCCGTACGAGGGTCACCGGGCCGCAGGTCGGGGCGAGTTCCTTGCCGAGGCCCGCCAGGAGCGCGGGCTGGCCGCCGTTGACGGGGTAGGACAGGGCGCGGGTGAACTCCGAGGTCGTCACGCCGTAGCCGCCTATGTACGGGATGCCGGCGCCCTCCAGCGGGGCGAAGTACGAGTCGCTGAACTCGCTGTAGGAGCCGACGACCGCGACGACGTTCTCCTGCACGGCCTGCCGGGCGCACTTCGCGGCGGACACGTTGGTGTTGTGGTCGTTGCAGGTCAGGACCTTGAGCTTGCGGCCGTTGATACCGCCGTGCTTGTTGATCCACTTCGCGTACGCCGTCGCCATGGCGGGCATGCCGGGCTTGTTGGTCGCGTTGGTGTCCCACGGCGCCCAGGTCATGACGGTGATCGACCCGTCCCCGGAGCCCGCCGCGGTACCGGGGATGACCCCGCAGCCGGCCACGAGCGACGCGCACGCCCCCAGAGCCGCCGCCGACATGACGGTCGCTCTGACGGGCCGGGTGAAGGTGGGGAGGAAGGTGCTGCGGTTGCGCCGCCTGCCTGTCATGGACAGACACGCTTCCGCCACACCACTAACCGAGGAGTGACTCGGGGTCAACAAGTGGTGACGCCGAGGTGAATTACGGGGGGCGTTCCTGTGTGTGTGACAAGGAACGTACGATCGATGACCGTGCAAGGTTCGGAGAACTCTTCCCGTCGCCCCCGTCGCTCCTCCACCATGGGCGGCATGCCACTGAACGACATGCCCTGGTGGCGCTGGCGCAGCAACGTGCGTTCCGCGCTGCACATGCTCTCCGATCCGGCGTTCCAGCAGAACGTCTGGCTCGCCGGTGTCGACGGGTACGGGGACGTCACCGACGCCGTCTACCGCCTCGTCGAGGACACCTGGCTCGACAACTGGTCCGCCGAGAAGTACGTCGGCACGATTTTCCGCGACTCCCAGGAGGCGGCCCTCGTCGACACCGCCGTCCTGCGCGTCCTGCGGATCATGCACCAGGTCGGCCCCGACGCCCATGTCTCCGTGTACGTCGACCACGAGGCGTGGCCGGAGGCGGTGCGGGCGGCGCGGGACGCCCATGTACGGATGGCGGTGAGCGACGGGGACGAACCGGACGCGCCGCCGCGCACGCTGGAGGTACTGCAGATCATGACGCGGTCCGCGTAAGCCGGTCCGGGCAGGGCCGGCCCAGGTGGGGCGGCCGGTCCGGGTGGCGGACGCCGATGCCCCCGCCCAGGGGGATATGGGACCCTGTCCTGCATGAACGCGCAGTCCACCCGAGCCGCGGCACCCGCCGACCAGTACGTCCTCACCCTGTCGTGCCCCGACAAGCAGGGCATCGTGCACGCCGTGTCGAGCTACCTCTTCATGACCGGCTGCAACATCGAGGACAGCCAGCAGTTCGGTGACCACGACACGGGACTGTTCTTCATGCGCGTCCACTTCTCGGCGGAGTCGCCGGTGACCGTGGAGAAGCTGCGGGCGAGCTTCGCGGCGATCGGTGACTCCTTCCACATGGACTGGCAGATCAACCGGGCCGCGGACCGGATGCGGGTCGTGCTCATGGTCAGCAAGTTCGGGCACTGTCTGAACGACCTGTTGTTCCGGGCCCGGATCGGCGCGCTGCCGGTGGAGATCGCGGCGGTGGTGTCCAACCACACGGACTTCGCCGAGCTGGTGGAGTCGTACCACATCCCCTTCCACCACATCCCGGTGACGAAGGACAACAAGGCCGAGGCCGAGGCGCAGATCCTCGACCTGGTCCGCGAGGAGAACGTCGAACTCGTCGTCCTGGCCCGGTACATGCAGGTCCTCTCCGACGACCTCTGCAAGGCGCTCAGCGGGCGGATCATCAACATCCACCACTCGTTCCTGCCGAGCTTCAAGGGCGCGAAGCCGTATCACCAGGCTCACCTGCGGGGTGTGAAGCTGATCGGAGCCACGGCGCACTATGTGACCGCCGACCTCGACGAGGGGCCGATCATCGAGCAGGAGGTCGAGCGGGTGGGGCACGACGTGACGCCGGACCAGCTGGTGGCGATCGGGCGCGATGTGGAGTGCCAGGCGCTGGCGCGGGCCGTCAAGTGGCATGCGGAGCGCCGGATTCTGCTGAACGGGCGCCGGACGGTTGTGTTCGCCTAGGAGCTCGGGGGTTCGCGTCTGAGGGGCGGCTGCGGGTGCGTCGTGGCTGGTCGCGCCCACGCGGCGAAGCCGCACATTGATACAGCCCCGCGCCCCTGAAGGGGTTCGGTTTCGGGACGGCCGCGGGTAGTCCGTGGTTGCTCGCGCAGTTCCCCTCGCCCCTTCGTAACGGGCGGTTCGTCTAAGGGGCGCGGGGAACTGCGCGACCAGCCCCCACGCACCCGCACCCGCCGACGAACCCGCAACCCACCCCTACATCCGGCTCAAGCTCGCCGTGGCGAACAGCACATCCCGGATCGCCTCCCGGTCACCGAGTTGCCCCGCGGCCGCCTCCTCCGGCGACACATGCCCCGCGGCCAGGTGGCAGAACTCCACACCGTCCAGGGCGATATGGGCCACCTCACGCTCGGCCGACCCCACCGCCCCGGGCGAGTCGAGGGCGATCAGCCACTCACCCCCACCATGCCCCTCGATCTCCAGCCGCAGACTCCGCCCAGGTTCACCCGCACCGACGAGATGCCGTCCGCTCCCCGGCGAAGCCAACCCGTGCCGCCGCCGCTCAGCCAGCACAACAGGCAACATGCGCGCAGCGAGGTCGATCATCCGGTTCAGGTAGCGCGGGGACGGCGGCTGGTACGGATAGTCCACCGCGTCCGCGATGTCCCCCGCGTGCACCCAGCACTCGAAGGCCCGGTCGAGCATCGCATCGTGCAACGGAAGCTCGAAGTCGCCGTAGGAGACGGCCAGTTTGCCGGTGCTGCCGCCGGTGAACGACACCGTGCGGACGATGTTGTGGCTCTGCTCGCGCCAGGGCGAGCGGATGGACCGGGTCGGCGGGAAGTGCGACGACTTCCAGTACGCCTCGGTGCGCGAGGCCGGTGTCGCGGCCTTGGTGGTCTCCCCGGCCAGCGGGTCGTCGAGGCCGAGCGCCGCCGCGACCAGGCCGTCGACGGTCAGCAGATGCGCGATGACCCCGGCGACAGTCGTACGACGGCTCGTCGGCCCGTCGCCCTCGAACCAGCGCAGCCGCACGGGCGCGTGCCACTCGGCGTCACCTATGTCCTGCAACAGGGCATCCAGGCGGGCGGTTTCGGCGTCGTACGGCGTCGCCCACTCCGGTACCGGGATGCGCGGCGGCCGGCGGTTGAAGGAGCCGGTCAGGACGCGGGTGCGCAGGCCGGGGTCGAGGTCCAGGGGCTCCACCGGGTGCAGCAGCCCGACCGCGCCGCGCAGCCGCAGCGCCTCGTCCGCGCAGGCCCCGCACTCGCCGAGGTGCTCCTCCACGGCCGCCGTCTCCGCCGCCGAGCACGCGGCCAGCGCCCACGCGCCGAGCAGCGCCTTCAGCACCCGGTGCTCCAGGACGAGTGGCACGGCCCGGGACTCGGCCGCGTCGAGCTCGGGCAGCGGGCGCCCGCTGTCCTCCACGGAGGCACGCGGCATCGGGATCCGCGGCGGCTCACCCTCACCGCTCACGGAACCAGCGTCCGCGGAACCACCACCGGGACCGCCAGGCCCACCGTACGAGCGGTCACCGCTCCCGGAACCACGGCCCACGGAACCGCCGCCACCGCCCGGCCCACCCTGCATGCCGTCGCCGTCGTCGTTCACCGAACCGCCGTTCCCGGAGCCGTCGTGCACAGAGCCGCCGTCCTCGGAGCCACGGGGCCCATCCGGACCCCCGCTCGCCCCACCCTGCGCCGGCACGACCTCCTCACCTTGCCCGGCCCCTTCGCCGTACCCCTCGTAGTCCTTGTACCTGTCGTATCCCTCGGCGTCCCGCAACGCGTCGCTCACGCGCCACCCCTCGCTCCCGGCGGTGCGCCGGCGTCGTGGGCGGTGGAGAGGAGCTGGAGGCCCAGGCGGAGGCGGCGGCGGGCCTCGTCCTCGGTGACGCCGAGGTCGACGGCGGTCTGGCGGTAGTCACGGCGCTGGAAGTAGGCCAGCTCCAGGGCGGCCCGCAGCGGGGCGGGCATGGACGTGACGATGTAGTCGGCGCGGGCGGCGACGGAGGCACGGCGGACCTTGCGCTCCAGCTCCTCCGCGCAGCCCCGGCCCTCGCGACCCTCGCGCGCGAGGGCGGCGGTCTCGGTGGCACGCAGGCGCTGCACGGCGAGGCGGTGGGCCAGCGCGGCCACCCAGGAACGCAGCGGACCCTGCTTCGGGTCGTAGGCGTCGGGGTGTTCCCAGACGTGGGCGAAGACCTCGCGGGTGATGCCGTCGGCGGCGCGCTCGTCGCCCAGCACGCGGTGGGCCAGGGAGTGCACGAGTGAGGCGAAGCGGTCGTACAGCTCACCGAGGGCCGCCGCCTCGCCGCGGGCCAGCCGCTGCTGCATCTTGCGGTCCCAACGGGGCGGTGCGTCCTTCGTCGCCATGCGGCCCCCTCACCGTGCCTGTGCCCGAGTCAAGCGTGCGCTTACCGTCTCTTCGAATGTAGTGGGCACGTCTGACAGCGCACCCCCCATTCTGCAATTGCACGCCCCCGAAGCGGCGCGGGTGGTAACGGATCTGCGCCTACCCTGCCCACACCTGATCGAACAGGATCGAAGGCGACTAAAACAAGCCTCTTCCGGCCGGTTTCCGTTTCTGTCGCGGTGTTTCAGGGAACGGCCGCTGGGCAGCCGCGCTGCAAGGAAGCGTAGGTACGGCTTCCGTTTCCGGACGGTTTCCGGGAGTTCCGGCTAGCGAAAGGCTCGATGGTGGCCTTCAAAGTGAACGACGGCGAGCGCGGCGCCTGGTCCGTACTCCTCGTGTCCGGCGAGCTGGACCTGGTGACCTCGCCCGTGCTGCGCCAGCGGGTGCACGACGTGGTGGCCGAGGGGCAGCACAGCCTCGTCCTGGACCTCTCCGAGGTGCTGTTCTGCGACTCCAGCGGGGTCGGCGTCCTCATCGCCGCCCGCCGCCTCATCCGCTCCTGCCAGGGCCACCTGCGCGTGGTCCTCCCGGCACAGGGCGCGGTCGACGGCTCGCATGTCAACCGGGTCCTCGGCGCGCTCGGGGTGCGCCGCCTCTTCGACGTCTATCCCGATGTGATGGCGGCCACGGAAGAGGACCCCGAGGAGGAGGCCGACCCCCTCTCTGCGTGACGCCGTGGGTTGCCGGCGTGACGCCGTTGTTTCGGAATTTCCCCGATCTTGGTACAAGCGACGTTTTCCGCTCCCGGACCCGCCCCGGCGTCGTACGCTCCCTGCCAAGCGCACCCCACATGAGTAAGGCGGCCCGAAAGACATGGTCAGCACCGAGTACGAGCGACGGATCGCCGCCCGGTTCGCCACCTTCGACCAGGACGGCAACGGCTTCATCGACCGGGAGGACTTCAGCTCGGCGGCCAAGGCGCTGCTCGCGGAGTTCGGTACGGCGGCCCGCTCCGACAAGGGACAGGCCCTGTACATCGGCGCGGAGGCGTTCTGGCAGGGCATGGCGGGCATCGCGGACCGGGACGGCGACCAGCGCGTCAGCCGCGAGGAGTTCGTGAACGGCGCGGTCAAGCGCCTGCGCGACAACCCGGAGCGCTTCGCCGAGATCGGCCGCCCCTTCCTGCACGCGGCCCTCGACGTCGCGGACCCGGACGGCGACGGCTCGGCCACCATCGCGGACACCGTGCGCGTCCTCAAAGCCCTCGGCGTGCCGGACGACATCGCAGCCATGGCCGCCGACGCCCTCGACACGGACAGCGACGGAAAGGTCGGCGAGGCGGAGATCGTCTCCTCCTTCGCCCGCTACTTCACCGTCCCCGAATAGCGTTCCCGCAGCTTGTACTTGAGCACCTTGCGCAAGGCGTCGTTGCGCGGAAGGGCGTCCACGATCTCCAGCTGCTCCGGCAGCTTGTGCACGGACAGCCCTTCCGCGCGCAGATAGGCCGTCACCGCGTCCAAGGTCAACCCGCCCGCCCCAGCCGCCTGTTCGACCACCGCGCACACCCGCTCCCCACGCTCCGCGTCCGGCAGCCCCACGACGGCCACGTCCCCGACGTCCGGATGCGCGGCCAGCAGATCCTCGATCTCCTTCGCCGAGATGTTCTCGCCCTTGCGGATGATCACGTCCTTGAGCCGTCCGGTGAGGATGAGATGCCCGCTGTCCGTCACCAACCCCAGATCCCCGGTGCGCAGAAACCCGTCCGCGTCGAACGCCTCGGCCGTCTGCGCCGGGTCCAAGTACCCCTGGCACACCGCCTCCCCGCGCAGCCGCACCTCCCCGCCCTCCGCGATCCGTATCTCCATGCCCTCCGGCGGCCGTCCCTCGGTCGTCGCCAGATTCTCCACGGTGTCGTCCGGCGCCCCCATCGTGATCATCGGCACCTCGGTCATGCCGTATCCGTGGGTGAGTTGGACCCCCATCTCCCGTACGACGGAGTGGTAGACCTCCGGCGGCTTGGGCGCGCCGCCGCCCGCGAGCAGCCGTAGCGAGGGAATCACCTTCTGGCCGGGCTGTTTGCGCTGCTCGGCAAGGAACATGGAATAGAAGGCGGTTGAGCCGCCGGCCACCGTCACGCCGTGCTTGCGGTACCCCTCCAGCGCGTCCGGCAGGGCGAACTGCTCGAACATCACCGCCGGGAAGCCGTACAGCAGCAGCATCACCGTGTAGTCGGGCCCGGCGATGTGCGCGTACGGGAAGGCCATCGAGCCCACGTCGTCCGCCGTGAGACGGAGCGCGTGCGCGAGACACGAGCCGCCCGCGATCAGTGAACGGTCCGTGTGGAGAACGCCTTTGGGGTCGGAGGTGGTGCCGGAGGTCCAGTAGATCCAGCGGACCGCGGTGCCGTCGGCGGGCGGGGCGGGGAGCAAGGCCGGGTCGCCGTCCGGGAGTTGATCACCGTCGTACGCCTCGAAGATCCCCTTCGCGCCCAGCCGCCGTGCCATCTCCGTGTGGTCGAAGCCGCGCCAGGTGCCGGGGACCGCGAAGTACTCCGCCTTCGACTCCCGTAGCGCGAAGCCGACTTCGCGGTCGCGGTAGAAGGGGATCACCGGCGTCTGTACGGCGCCCAGGCGGGCCAGCGCGAAGGAGAGCAGGGCCGTCTCGATGCGGGTGGGCAACTGCCAGGCGACGACCGTGCCGGGGCGAACGCCCATGCCGTACAGGCCGGCCGCGACCCGCTCGGAGCGGTCGCGCAACTCCCCGAAACTCAGGGCCCGGTCGTCCTGGAGGAGGACCGGGCGGTCGGGGGTGAGGTCGGCGCGGCGGGCGACCAGTTCCCAGAGGGTGCGGGAGGAACTCAGGGAGTACGGCGTCTCGTTCATGGTCCCCCTCCTTGGCTGACGACTCGTCAGGTGACATGCTATCTGACGGGTCATCAGATAAGTACCGTCCGGCGGAGGGGAACCCATGGCCACCGAACTGCCCCGCATCATCAGCGTCGACGATCACGTGATCGAACCCGCGCACCTCTTCGAGACCTGGCTGCCGAAGAAGTACCGGGACCGCGGCCCCCAGCCGCTCACCGCCGGAATCGGCGAACTCGCCTACGTGGCGGGCAAATACCAGATCACGATGGACCCGGACGGCCCGCCCACCGACTGGTGGATCTACGAGGACCTCAAGTTCCCGTACAAGCGCAACATCGCCGCCGTCGGCTTCGACCGCGACGAGATGACCCTGGAGGGCATCACCCGCGAACAGATGCGCCCGGGCTGCTGGGACCCGGTCGAGCGGCTCAAGGACATGGACCTCAACCACGTCGAGGGCTCGCTCTGCTTCCCGACCTTCCCGCGCTTCTGCGGCCAGACCTTCGCCGAGGCGCACGACAAGGAGGTCGCGCTCGCCTGTGTGCGCGCCTACAACGACTGGATGGTCGAGGAGTGGTGCGGCGACAGCGGCGGCCGGCTCATCCCGCTGTGCCTGATCCCTTTGTGGGACGTGGAGTTGGCCGTAGCGGAGATCAAGCGCAACGCGGCACGTGGCGTACGGGCGATGACCTTCTCCGAGATCCCCACCTACCTCGGGCTGCCGTCCATCCACTCCGGCTACTGGGACCCGTTCTTCGCGGTCTGCCAGGAGACCGGCACGGTCGTCAACATGCACATCGGCAGCAGCTCCCAGATGCCCGCCGCCTCACCGGACGCGCCCCCCGCCGTACAGGCCTCGCTCTCCTTCAACAACGCCATGGCCTCGATGATGGACTTCCTCTTCAGCGGGGTCCTGGTGAAGTTCCCGACCCTCAAACTCGCCTACTCCGAAGGGCAGATGGGCTGGATCCCGTACGCCCTGGAGCGCGCCGACGACGTGTGGGAGGAGCACCGCGCGTGGGGCGGGGTGCGGGACCTGATCCCCGAGCCCCCGTCGACGTACTACTACCGGCAGATGTTCTGCTGCTTCTTCCGCGACAAGCACGGCGTCGCGTCCCTGGACGTCGTCGGCCGGGACAACGCGACCTTCGAAACCGACTACCCGCACGTCGACTCGACCTTCCCGCACACCAAGGAGGTCGCCCTCGACCACGTGAAGGGCCTCGACGACGGGACGGTCTACAAGCTGATGAGGGGCAACGCGATCCGCATGCTGGGCCTGGACCTCGACAACTGATGGATCACTGATGGATCTCTCGTACACGGCCGAGGAGGAGGAGTTCCGCGCGCGACTGCGGGACTGGCTGGCCAAGGCGCTCCCCACCCTGCCCCCGAAACCGTCCCCCGACGACTGGCCCGCCCGCCGCGCGTACGACCTCGGCTGGCAGCGGATGCTGTACGACGCCGGGTACGCCGACGTGCACTGGGGCGCGTCCCCGACCACCCGCCTGATCTTCCTGGAGGAGACCGAGAAGGCGGGCGCGCCCTACGTAGGGGCCAACTTCGTGGGGCTGTTGCACGCCGGGCCGACGATCGCCGCCGAGGGTACGCCCGAGCAGCGGGAGCGCTGGCTGCCGCCCGTGCTGCGCGGCGACGAGGTGTGGTGCCAGGGCTTCAGCGAACCCGACGCCGGCTCCGACCTCGCGGCACTGCGCACGCGCGCGTGGCGGGACGGCGACGACTACGTGGTGACCGGTTCCAAGATCTGGACCTCGCACGCCGAAGTCGCCGACTGGTGCGAGCTGTTGGTCCGCACCGACCCCGAGGCGCCCAAGCACCGGGGCATCAGCTGGCTCGCGATGCCGATGGACGCCCCAGGCATCACTGTACGGCCGCTGCGGACGCTCGCCGGGTCCGCCGAGTTCGCCGAGGTGTTCCTCGACGAGGTGCGGGTGCCTGTCGGCAACCGGGTGGGGGACGAGAACGACGGGTGGCGCGTGACCATGGTGACCCTGTCCTTCGAGCGCGGTACGGCGTTCGTGGGTGAAGTCGTCGCCTGTCGGCGGGTGTTGGGGGAACTGGCCGTGGAGGCGCGGCGGAACGGGCGTTGGGACGATCCGGTGCTCCGTCGCCGACTGGGCCGGTTGAACGCCGAGTTCCGGGCGTTGTGGCGGTTGACGCAGTGGAATGTGAGCGAGGCCGAGGCGAGTGGGGGAGTGCCGGGGGTCGGGGGGTCGGTTTTCAAGTTGCGGTATTCGCATGCGCGGCAGGAGTTGTACGACGCGGCGGCGGACGTCCTCGGCCCGGACTCCCTGGACTTGGACCGCCCTTGGGTGCTGGACCGGCTGTCCTCGCTCTCCTACACGATCGCCGCGGGCACCTCGCAGATCCAGCAGAACATCGTGGCCGAGCGGATTCTCGGGTTGCCGAAGGGGAGGTGAGCGGTGCGGTTTCAACTGACCGAGGAGCACCGGGCGTTGCGGGCCGCTGTGCGGGATGTGGTCGGCCGTTCGTCGTCCGCGGGTGCGTGGGGGCCGGTCGCGTCCCGCGGCGGAGCCGCTGATGGATACAGCCCCGCGCCCCTACGGGGCGCTGCTGCTCGGCCCGGTGATTTTCAGTGTCGGCTCGATCGGGGGCTGTGGCGGGCCCTCGGAGATCTCGGGCTGTTCTCCCTGCGGTTGGCCGAAGCGGACGGAGGAGCCGGACTCGGGCTGCCCGAGGCCGTGTTGGCGTTCGAGGAGGCCGGGTGGGCGTTGGTGCCCGGGCCGTTGGTGGCGACGCATCTCGCGGCCGGGGTGGTGCCGGGCGCGGCCACCGGGGAGACGGTGGTCGCCGCTGCCGACGGCAGCCTCGTGGAGTGGCTGGCCGAGGCCGACGTCGTGCGGCCGGGCGCCGAGGGAGCCGTACCGCTGCGGTCGGTGGATCCGCTGACGCCGCTGCACCGGGTGCCGGCCCCGGCGCGCACCGACCCCGTCGCCGTCCTCCTCACCGCCGCCGAGCAGCTCGGTACCGCCACGCGTGTGTGCGGTCTTGCCGTGCAACACGCCCGGACGCGTGAGCAGTTCGGGCAGCCGATCGGGGCGTTCCAGGCCGTCAAGCATCTGTGCGCGCAGTCGTTGGTGCGGGTGGAGGTGGCGCGGGCCGCGGTGTACGCGGCGGCCGTGACGGCGGACGCGGTGGACATCGCGGCGGCGCGGCTGCTGGCCGACGAGGCGGCGGTGCGTGGGGCACGGGACTGTCTGCAGGTGCATGGCGGGATGGGCTTCACCTGGGAGTCCGAGGTCCATCTGCACCTGAAACGGGCGTGGGTGCGCGCTCGGCGTGGCGGCGGGGGCACGGAGAGTGAGGAGGTGCTCGCGGCGGATCTGGTGGCCCGCGCGGCGTAGCGGGGCGCCTGCCTGCGGCGATCGGGACGGGTTCGACAACGGTGTCGCGGATCGTGGCATATCGGAATCACGGAGCGTTGATATCGGGTTGTGTCCTACGCGTGACTTGTCACGGCCTGGAGTCGTCTGTGGGCTCCGGTACCTTGTGTGGGATGCGAGTGGTTCAAGGTACGAGCCATGCCGGTGCTGCCTGTGAGGCGGCTCCGGATCGGGCGATGCGCGCCCCCGCTCGCACGGCAGAACGGGCTTTCACCCCTGCCTGTTCGACTCCTCGCGGTGAGCGTCGCACAGTATCCCGCACACGTACTCCTTCGCGCTGGAATATGCCCGAAGCGCTTGTTGGGGTGACTGAACGTCAATCATGCTGTCTCGCAAGGGATTCACGTTCCGTGACCCTTGTTCTGGCCGTTGTTCTGGTCATGCAGGAAATGGCTACGATCGTGGCCCTCGTGAGGCGCGAGGCTAAGTGTCCGCCGGTTCGGATGGTGTGAGCGGTGCAGGTGCTTCAAGTGCAGCTGGAGATCCGGCCCGACCCCGCTGAGGTGGGGCGAGCCCGGCGGTGGGCGCGCTCACGGCTCGCCGGGTCCGGGATAGAGGCCGACGAACCGCTCGCGGAGACGCTGATCCTGCTCGTCTCCGAGCTGGTGACCAACGCCGTGGTGCACACCGGCTGTCCGGCCGTGCTGCGGCTCTCCCTGCCGGGTGTGGTGACCGAGTCGGCCACCGTGCGCCTGGAGGTCGCCGACACCAGCTGCAAGGCGCCTGTGCCGCGCTGCGCGGACGGCGACGAGACCGGCGGCCGCGGCCTGGCCCTGGTGGACGGCCTCGCCGACCGCTGGGGCTGGAGCGCCGAGGGCACCGGCAAGCGCATCTGGTGCGAGATCGACCGGGACAGTGAACCCCGGGAGGTCGCGTGCGACGGCGCTGTCGAGGCGTACGAGGGCTTCGAGTTCGAGGGCTTCGCGTACGAGGCGGTGTAGCCGCCTCACCTCCGGGTGTTCAGGTGCGGCGGTGTAGGTGCTGCTTGCAAGTGCCGGGCGGAGATGCGCCGGGCTGTGCTTCCGCACGCGCCCTGTGACAAATGCGGCTTACAGAACAAATCCCCGGATGGGCGTTGACGCGAAGTGACCATGTGGTCACGCTTATGGGCAGCGATTCGCCGCGAGGGGACGGCGAGGGCTTCGGTGACGGGAGCCCTCGGCGAGTGTGGGTCGTGTTCGGCGTGGGCCCCCTCGGGGCCGGGGGTCAGGACGGGGCGCCGGAGTCGGATGGCGGCACGCGGTGCCGTGCTCGGGGCGGGCAGTAGCGCGCCGCCATCCGACCGTAAGTCCGGCCCTCGTCAAAACCGGACTGTCCTAGAGGATGGCGATAGGGGCCACCGGGGTTCCCGTTGCGCCCACGAAAGGTTCGGGCATCGCCGACAGGAAGAACGTGTAGCGGTTCTCTTGTCCACAGGCTGTGGACAACTCTTCGAGATTCCAGTTCTGGCCCTGCAGCATGCCCATCTCGACCAGATCGAGAGCGTGTACCGGCAGCCACAAGTCGTCTATTTCCGGCGGAAATATCTCAAAGGTCAGGGTGTCGTTGGCGACCGCCGCGACATCGCGCGCGTGGAACCACTCCGGCGTACGGACCGACAGCCCGGGTGACGGATAGCCGTACCCGTGCTTGTCGCCGGCCAGATACACCTGCACCTGCCCGGTCCGTACGAGCACGATGTCTCCCGCGCGGACGTGTGTGCCGGCGAGTTCCTCGGCGGCCTCCAGGTCCTCCGGCGTGACCACGTGACCGCCCTCCAGCCGATCGACGCCACGCGCGCGTGCCACGTCGAGCAGGACCCCGCGCGAGACGATGTGCCGGGCCTTGTCGATCCCGCTGAACTCGGCGCCGCCGTGCGGGGTCACGGTGCCGGCCGGGCGGCCGTTGTAGAGCTTCGCGGAGTGCGAGACATGGGTCAGCGCGTCCCAGTGGGTGCCGGCCTGCAGCCCCATGGTCACGGCGTCGTCGCTGCACGCGACCGTTCCCGGGCCGAAGATTTCCTGGTTGATCTGCACCATCGCGTGCAGGGGGTTGATCCTGCCGGGGATCAACCCCGTCTGGACGCCGTCCTGTTGGAGGGGCAGCGCGAGGGGGACGCGGCGGCCGGTCCGGATCTCGGCGCCGGCCGCTCGGACCACCTCGTCGGTGATCAGGTTCAGCGTGCCGATCTCGTCGTCCGACCCCCAACGGCCCCAGTTGTTCACGCGCTTGGCGATGTCGTGGAACTCAGGACCAAGTGTCGGCGCTGACATCGGGGCCTCCCCGGGGCTTGTCTCCAGGCATCTGACGGGTCGTAGAATCTGAGTCGAATCTAACGGACCGTCAGAAACCGCGGGAAGGGCCAGACATGGGGAACTTCTTGGCAGGCAAGGTCATCGCCGTGACAGGCGCGGGGCGGGGGATCGGACGGGCGGTCGCGCTCGGGGCGGCGGCGGAGGGGGCGCGGGTCGTCGTCAACGACTACGGGGTCTCGATGGACGGGGCGTCGCCGACGAGTGAGATCGCGGAGGGCGTGGTCAAGGAGATCTTGGCGGCGGGCGGGGAGGCGGTCGCCGTTGCCGACGACATCTCGACCATGGCTGGTGGGCAGCGGGTTGTTGACGTCGCGGTGTCGTCGTACGGGCGGATCGACGGGGTTGTCTGTGTTGCCGGGATTCTTCGGGAGCGGATGCTTTTCAATATGTCCGAGGAGGAGTGGGATCCCGTTCTCGCTACTCACCTGAAGGGGACGTTCACTGTGTTCCGGGCGGCGTCGGCTGTTATGCGGAAGCAGCGGGCCGGGACGTTGATCGGGTTCACCAGCGGGAATCATCAAGGGTCGGTTTCTCAGGCCAATTACAGTGCGGCCAAGGGTGGGATCATCTCGCTCGTGCGGAGTGCTGCGCTCGGGTTGAACAAGTATGGGGTTACCGCCAACGCGGTGGCTCCTGTTGCTCGTACGCGGATGTCGGCGAACGTTCCTATGGAGTTGGCGGAGATCGGGTCTCCGGAGGATGTTGCGGCGCTGGTTGTCTATCTGCTGTCCGAGCGGGCTCGGGAGGCGGGGATTACCGGGCAGGTTTATACGGTTGCCGGGGAGAAGATCGCGGTGTGGGCGCAGCCTCGGGAACTGAGGGCGGCGTATGCCTCCGGCGGTTGGACGGCTGAGAAGATCGCGGAGTTTTTGCCGGGGTCGGTGGGGGTGGATCCGATGCCGATGCTTGGGCGGTTGCAGGAGATGGAGAGGGCTGCGCGGGGTGGGGGGCGGCCTAACGCCTAGTGGGGTGGGGCGGTGCGTTGTGTGGCGTGTGCGGGTTCGTTGTGGCTGGTCGCGCCCACGCGGCGGAGCCGCAAATCGATACAGTCCCGCGCCCCTTAAGTAACTGACCTGAACGGTGTTCTTGAGGAGCCCCCTGTGGAATTTGGATTTGCTGCCGAGGATGAAGTGTTTCGGGCGGATGTGCGGGCCTGGCTGGCGGAGCATGCCGAGTCCGGGCAGGAACGGCGCAGTTGGGAGCGTGCTCTCGGTAAAGCCGGGTGGATCGGGCTGGGTTGGCCGGAGTCCGGGTATGGGAATCGCTCCGGGACTCTCACTCAACAGGTTGCCTGGGCCGAGGAGTATGCGCGGTCGGACGCTCCGCCTCGGTCTGGGCATATTGGGGAGAATCTGCTGGCTCCTACCCTTATCGCACATGGTTCGGACGAGCAGAAGTCCCGTTTCCTGCCTGCCGTTGCCGCCGGGGATGAGTTGTGGTGTCAGGGGTACAGCGAACCGGGGGCCGGGTCCGATCTTGCGGGGGTGCGGACCGTTGCTGTGCGGGATGCCGGGGACGGGTCCTATCGGGTCACCGGGCAGAAGATATGGACCTCGCTCGCCCATGAGGCCGACTGGTGTTTTGTGTTGGCTCGGACCGAGGCGGGGTCGCGGCGGCATCGGGGGTTGAGTTTTCTGCTGGTGCCCATGGACCAGCCGGGGTGTGTCGAGGTGCGGCCCATACGGCAGTTGACCGGGACCAGTGAGTTCAACGAGGTGTTCTTTGATGGGGCACGCGTGCGTGCCGAGCATGTGGTCGGGGGCGAGGGGGAGGGGTGGCGGGTCGCCATGAGCCTGCTCGGGTTCGAGCGGGGGGTGTCGACTCTCGCCCAACAGATCGGGTTCGCGAGTGAGTTGGGGCGGGTGGTCGAGGCTGCCGTTGCCTCGGGTGCGGTGGGTGATCCCGTCCTGCGCGATCGACTCGTGCGGCAGTGGGCCGAGTTGAAGGCCATGCGGTGGAACGCCCTGCGGACCTTGGGGCGGGCCGGCGACGCGGGGGCTCCCAGTGTGGCCAAGCTGTTGTGGGGCGGGTGGCATCAGCGGCTCGGGGAGTTGGCGATGCAGGTGCGGGGGGCCGCGGCGACGGTGGGACCGGTGGACTGGACGCCCTCCTCGTCGTACGAACTCGACGTTCTCCAGCACCTGTTCCTCTTTTCGCGGGCCGACACGATCTACGGCGGCTCGGACCAGGTTCAGCGCACGATCATCGCCGAGCGGGTGCTCGGTCTGCCCAGGGAACCCAAGGGAGTCGTCTGATGCGCGGTGTGGTCTTCGACGGCAAGCAGATCCAGGTCGTGGACGATCTGGAGGTGCGGGAGCCGGGGCCCGGTGAGGTACTGGTCGCCATCTCGGCGGCCGGGTTGTGCCACAGCGATCTGTCTGTGGTGGACGGGACCATACCTTTCCCCGTTCCTGTGGTGCTGGGACATGAGGGTGCCGGGGTGGTCGAGGCGGTGGGTGTGGGCGTCACCCATGTGGCGCTTGGGGATCATGTCGCCCTGTCCACGCTCGCCAACTGCGGGACGTGCCCGGAGTGCGACCGGGGGCGGCCGACCATGTGCCGGCAGGCCATCGGGCGGCCGGGGCAGCCGTTCACGCGGGGCGGGCAGCCGGTGTACCAGTTCGCCTCCAACTCGGCCTTCGCCGAACGGACCGTGGTGAAGGCCGTGCAGGCCGTACGGATACCCAAGGACATCCCGATGCCGTCCGCCGCGCTCATCGGGTGCGGAGTGTTGACGGGGGTTGGTGCCGTTCTCAATCGGGCGCGGGTCGACCGTGGAGACAGTGTCGTCGTCATCGGGACCGGGGGGATCGGGCTCAATGTTCTTCAAGGGGCCCGGATCGCCGGGGCGTTGACGATCGTCGCGGTGGACGCGAACCCCGGGAAGGAGGGGGTGGCGCGGCAGTTCGGGGCCACGCACTTCCTCACGTCGACGGAGGGCGTGCGGGAGATTCTGCCGAACGGGGCGGATCACGCCTTCGAGTGCGTGGGACGGGTCGAACTGATTCGGCAGGCCGTGGATCTGCTGGATCGGCATGGGCAGGCGATTTTGCTCGGGGTGCCGCCGGCTACGGCCGAGGCGTCCTTCCTCGTCTCGTCCATGTATTTGGACAAGTCGATCCTGGGGTGCCGGTACGGGTCGTCGCGGCCGCAGCGGGACATCGCCCTGTACGCCCAGTTGTATCGCGAAGGGCGGTTGCTGCTCGACGAGTTGGTGACCGAGACGTATCCCGTCGAGGACTTCGAGAAGGCGGCGGGGGATGCGGAGGCGGGGCGGGTGGCTCGGGGGGTTCTGACGTTCTGACGTCCTGGCGCCTCGGGGATACTGACGACGGCCGCTTGTTGGCGGCCGGGCTTCGTGGATGGCTGGAGTTATCCACAGGCGGGGAAAATTCGTGGGGCATTGTCATTCACGGGCCGTAGCGTTTTGGCATGACTTACCGCGATGTGGTCTCCCGACAGGTCCTGACCTGGTCCTGTACCGCCATCGGTGCCCGTATGCCCGTGGCCATGGCGCCGCTGGCCCTGGTCTTCCTGGTGCGCGAGCGGCCGGGGGGCTACTCGCTGGGCGCGATACTCGCGGCGGCCTATGTCCTGGGGGAGATCGGCGGTGCGCCGGTGCTCGGGATGCGGTTGCGGCCGGAGCGGGCGCGGGTTCAGCTGGCTGTCGGGCTCGCGGTCGGGACGGTGGGGTTTCTGGGGCTCGGGGTGTTTCCGGGGGCCCATCCCGCGGTGCTCGCCGGGTTCGCGTTCGTCGCCGGGGGCGCGCCGGCCGCCGCCACCGGTGGATTGCGCACGCTGCTCAGCGAGTTGGTGCCGGCGCGGTCCGTGGCGCAGGCGTTGTCCGTCGAGTCGATACTGACGGCGGGCGTGTGGGCCGTGTCTCCGGCCGCGGTGGCCGGGCTGGCGCTCGGTGTCGCGCCGAGGGCTCCGCTGCTGCTCGCGGCCGGGCTGATGGCGTGGTCGGTCGCGGGGCTGTGGCTGCTTCCGGCCAGGTTGGGCGCGGGTGCCGGTGACACGGACGGTGAGGGTGGGGCTGGTGCTCCGCTGCTCCGGGTGCTGGTCGGTGCGTGGCCGGTGTACGTCGTGGGCGCGGCCAGCCTCGCCCTGCTCGGGCTGTCCGAACTCGTCCTCCCCGCCCTCCTCGAACAGCGCGGCATCGGCGTCGGCTGGTCCGGCCCACTCCTGACCGGGATGGCCGTGGGTGGCGGGCTCGGCGCGTTCGTCTACGGCTTGCGCGGCTGGCCGGGGCTGTTGCGCACCCGCAGTCTGGTGCTGATGGGCGGCACCTCGGTGTGTGTGGCGCTGGCCGCGGTGATACCGGCCACGGCGGGGATCGCGGTCGCGCTGGTCATGGGCGGCACGCTCCAGTCGGGGGCGATGCTCACCCGGAACCTTTCGCTGCGAGAGGTGTTGCCGCCGAGGGCTCTGGCCGCGGGGTACTCGGTGATGTACGCGGCGGCGGGGGCGGGGTACGCGGCGACGGGGTCGTTGGCCGGTGCGCTGCTGAAGGTGGCTGCGCCTTCGACGGCGATTCTGGCGGGGGTGTGTCTGACCGTGGTGATGACCGGGGTGGGGTGGTGGGGGGAGGTTCGGCGGGCGAGACGTTCCGGGAGTTCCCGGCGTTCCGGGCGGACGGCGTCGGCACTGGAGGAAGGAGGGATGGGGGATTTCGACACCGGGGCCGGTCGGTTCGGATGCCGAACGTGCCGTAGCGCCAGGTCAGTTGAGGGCGTCGACCGCGCCGTAGCGCACGGAGTCGGTGTTGGCCCCTGCAACCCCCGTCGTCCCCGTGCGGAAGGTGCGGCGGTAGCCGGTCGGGGTGACTCCCAGGGCCGTCTGGAGGTGCTGGCGCATTGACTGGGCGGTGCCGAAGCCGGCGTCCGTGGCGACCTGGTCCATGGAGAGGTCGGTGGACTCCAGGAGGTGCCGGGCGCGTTCGACGCGTTGTTGGGTGAGCCACTGGCCGGGGCTGATGCCGACCTCCTCGCGGAAGCGGCGGGTGAAGGTGCGGACGGACATCGCCTCCTGCTCGGCCATGTCCCGGAGCTGGAGGGGTTCGTGGAGGCGGGCCAGGGCCCAGGTACGGGCGGCGGTCGTGGTCGCCACCTGCGGGTCCGGGACCGGGCGGTGGATGTACTGCGCCTGGCCGCCGTCGCGGTGGGGCGGTACGACGGTGCGGCGGGCGACGTCGTTGGCGACCGCGGTGCCGTGGTCGCGGCGGACCATGTGCAGGCACAGGTCGATCCCGGCGGCGACACCGGCGGAGGTGAGGACGTCGCCGTCGTCGATGAACAGGACGTCCGCGTCGACCTCGATCTGCGGGAACAGTTCCTGGAAGCGTTCGGCGTCGGCCCAGTGCGTGGTGGCGGGGCGGCCGTCGAGGAGGCCGGCGGCGGCGAGGACGTAGACGCCGGTGCAGATGGAGGCGAGGCGGGTGCCGGGGCGGATGCGGGCGAGGGCGGCGGCGAGTTCGGGGGTGAGGACGCCCTCCTCGAAGACCGGGCCGAGTTCGTACGACGCCGGGACGATCACCGTGTCGGCGGTGGCCAGGGCCTCCGGGCCGTTCGGGACGTGGATGGAGAAGTCGGCGTCGGTGTCGACGGGGCCGGGCGGGCGGACCGAGCAGGTGACGACCTCGTACAGGGGCCGGCCGGTCTCGGGGTCCTTGGGGCGGCCGAAGATGCGGTGCGGGATGCCCAGCTCGAAGGGGAGGAGGCCGTCGAGGGCGAGGACGACGACGCGGTGGGGGCGGAAGGCGGTGGTGGCGGGGCCTGGGGGTGGGCCTGAGGTTGGGTCTGGGGCTGCGGCTGGGGCCATGGCCCGATTCTAGCGAATGCTGTCCTTCGGGCCAGTGGCTCGGTAGGGGTGGGATGCCGGAAGCTCATTGACGTGACGCAGACAACCGATGCCACGACCGGCCCCAGCGCCGCCGAGGAGCCCGGCCCCGCACCCAGTGGCCGTAGCCGTACCCGCCCGTGGCGGAGCCGCATGATGTCACCGCACCGCGCCTGGTTCGTCGCCGCCGTCACGTTCGTGACGATCATCGGTGCGGCGGCGTTCCGTTCGCTGCCCGGGCTGCTGATCGATCCGCTGCACCAGGAGTTCGGCTGGTCGCGCGGCACGATCGGGGCCGCGGCCTCCATCAACCTGGCGCTGTACGGGCTGACGGCCCCCTTCGCGGCGGCTCTCATGGACCGCTTCGGCATCCGGCGCGTCGTCGCGGTCGCGCTGACCGTGATCGCGCTCGGGTCCGGCCTGACGGTGTGGATGACGGCGCCGTGGCAACTGCTGCTGTGCTGGGGCCTGTTGGTGGGGCTGGGCAGCGGTTCGATGGCGCTCGCCTTCGCGGCGACGGTCACCAACCGCTGGTTCACCGCGCGGAAGGGCCTGGTCACCGGCATCCTCACGGCGGCGTCGGCGTCGGGCCAGTTGATCTTCCTGCCGCTGCTGTCCTGGCTGGTCGAGGGGCACGGATGGCGCCCGGCGGCGATCACGGTGTCCCTCGCGGCCCTCGCCGTGGTCCCCTTCGTCTGGCTGCTGCTGCGGGACCACCCCGCGGACGTGGGCGTGAAGCCGTACGGGGCGACCGAGTTCGTACCGAAGCCGGAACCGGTGACGGGAGCGGCCCGCCGTACGATCGCGGTCCTCCTCAAGGCGGTCCGCACGGGCCCGTTCTGGCTGCTGGCCGGCACCTTCGCGATCTGCGGCGCCTCCACGAACGGACTGATCCAGACCCACTTCGTGCCCGCCGCCCACGACCACGGCATGCCCATCACGGCGGCGGCCTCGCTGCTCGCGGTGATCGGCGTCTTCGACGTCGTCGGCACGATCGCCTCCGGCTGGTTCACCGACCGCTTCGAACCCCGCCGCCTGCTCGCCGTCTACTACGCCCTGCGCGGCATCTCCCTCCTCTTCCTCCCCATGCTGCTGGCCCCCACCGTCCACCCCCCGATGCTCTTCTTCATCGTCTTCTACGGCCTCGACTGGGTCGCCACGGTCCCACCCACCCTCGCCCTGTGCCGCGAGCAGTACGGCGAGGACAGCGCGATCGTCTTCGGCTGGGTCCTCGCCTCCCACCAGATCGGCGCGGCGCTGGTCGCCTTCCTGGGCGGGGTCGCCCGGGACGCGTTCGGGTCGTACGACATGGTCTGGTATGTGTCGGGGGCGCTGTGTGCGGTGGCGGCGTTGATGGCGTTGGTGATTCGGCGGCGGGGCGTGATGCCGGCGGCTGCGTGAGGAGGGCGGCGTGAGGAGGGCGGCCTCCGCCCCCTGCCGTCAGTCGGCCGTCCGTACCGGAGCGCTGCTGCGCCCGCGACCCCGGCCGCTGAGTTCGGCGTCGAACGTCTCCTGGGCGACGCGCATGGCCTCGGCGTACTCGGGTTCCTGCAGGCGCTTCCACATCTCGTCCTCGGGGACGTCCTCGACGTGAGCGACCACCCACCAGATGTTGCCGAAGGGGTCCTTGACCCGCCCGCCGCGGTGTCCGAAGGCGTCGTTCGCCAGGGAGGTGACGATGCGGCTGCCGGCGTCGACGGCCCGTGCGAACGCCTGGTCCGCGTCGGGCACGAACACGCGGAGCAGGCTCGGCATGACGGGCCAGTCCGCGGCTCGGTCGAAGGCCAGCACGACGGTGTCACCGACCCGGATCTCGCCGTGCCCGATCGCTCCGCCCTCGGTCACCACCCGCCCGAGTTCCTCCCCGTCGAACGCCGTGGCGACGAAGTCGAGGAAGGCTCCCGTGTCGTCGGTGACGACCCAGGGGGCGACGGTGGTGTAGCCCTCCGGGGCGGGGTTGGTCTGGTGGGGCATCGGGAGTCCCTTCGTCGCTGCCGGGTGTCGGGGGCGACGGTAGGGGCGGAGTAGGTCAGTTTCTGTCCCACTGGTGGGGAGACGCGTAACGGCGCACGTAACGGCGTTCGCTGCTCGGCCAGTTGAGGGGCGGACGAGCGGTGTCGACGCCGGTGTCGATGCCGATGCCGGCGCCGGTGTCGGTGTCGATCAGAGGAACCGGCCTCGATGGAACAACAGCGGAGCCGCGTCCCCGTCGTCCGCCACCCCCAGTCCGTCCACCCGTCCCACCACGATCAGATGGTCGCCCCCGGTGTGCACCGCGTGGATCGTGCAGTCGACCCAGGCCGCGGCGTCGGTGAGGCGGGGGGACCCGGAGATGGGGGAGGCGTCGTAGGGGACGTCCGCGAACTTGTCCCTGCCGCTCACCGCGAAGCCGCGGCACAACTCGCCCTGGTGGGCGGCGAGTACGTTGACGCAGAAGACGCCGACGCGGGCGATGCGGGGCCAGGTCGTGGAGGTGCGGCCGACCATGAAGACGACGAGGGGCGGGTCGAGGGAGAGGGCGGAGAAGGACTGGCAGGCGAAACCGGCGGGGCCGGGCTCGCCGGTGGCCGCGGGGGCGGTGATCACGGTGACGCCGGTCGCGAACGTGCCCAGTACGCGCCGGAATTCACCCTGGTCGACCGGTGCCCGCTCGTCGTCCGTGACACACCGAAGCTCCGGCCGCGGCAGCGCCTCGACAGGCTGCGCGGCCGGAGCGCTTCCGGCCGACCTGAGGTACCGGACGGCGGCCGCGGCCGCCCCTGCGTGTCCCATCACATCACCCATTGAAGCTGACGGATCATCAGATAGGAAGGGGTACGGCAGCGCCGGCATCCGGAGCCGGAGGCTCGCTCAAGTCGCCCGTCCCTCGCCTGTCCTTCGTCCGTCCTCAGGGGAAAACCACAGGTTACGGGGCAGAACATGGGGGTTACGTCGCCGCACGGACCCCTCCGGGTCACCCCCTGCACGCCCACCCCCAGCAGTGTTGCGGAACGACCGCCACCGTTACATCACCGGTGGCTGCCGTGACCTGAGGAGCACCCACACGATGAACCGTCTCACCGCACGCGGCGGCGCGGTGGCCGCCGTTGCCGGCCTCGCCCTGACGCTCGCCGCCGCCCTGCCCGCGCAGGCCGCCGACTCGGCCGTGACCGAGTCCCAGTGGCTGACCGACGTCGCCACCGTCACCGGCCCCGCGCAGACCTACATCGACTCCCGCGCCGCCGCCAACACCTCGGGCGCCAAGCAGGCGATCGTGCTCGACATCGACAACACCTCGCTGGAGACCCACTTCAAGGGCGGCATCACCGTCCCCGCCACCCCGCCGGTGCTCGCCCTCGCCCGGGACGCGCACGCCAAGGGCATCAGCGTGTTCTTCGTCAGCGCCCGCAGCAACCTCTTCAACGCGGTCACCAAGTCCAACCTGACGACGGTCGGCTACACGGTCGACGGCCTCTACGCCCGCACGGTCGCCCAGTTGCTGACCGAGTCCATCGCCGACTTCAAGACCTCCCAGCGCAAGGCGATCGAAGCGAACGGCTACGACATCATCGCCAACATCGGCAACAACACGACCGACCTGTCGGGCGGTTACGCCGACACGACGTACAAACTCCCGGACTACGACGGCCTGTTGGACTGACCCGCACAACGGCCCAGGGCCCGCGGGGAGTTCAACGAACGAGCGTCATGATGATGTCGTCGAGGTCGGGGAACTCTCGCGCGGCCCGCACGATCACCCGGATACGCTGGGCCGGGTGATCGAGACTGAGCGGCTCCTGTTGCTGCCTCTGGGCGTGGGTGACGTCGAGGCGTTCGTCGCGCTCCACGCGGATGACCGGGTGAACCGGTTCGTGGGCGCCTACTCGCATCAACAGGCCTTGGAGCGCCTGCGGTTGATCGACCGTCAGTGGACGGAGCGCGGTCACGGGCTGTGTGCGATCGAGCTGAAGGACGGCGGCGATTTCATCGGCCGGGCCGGGTTGAACTACTGGCAGCCCTTCGACGAGGTGGAGCTCGGCTGGACGCTGAAGGCCGAGGCGTGGGGGCGCGGTTACGCGACCGAGGCGGCTCGCGCATGCCTGGAGTGGGGATTCGGGACCCTGGACGCGGACTACTTCACCGCCATGATCCATCCCGAGAACACCGCTTCCGCGCGCGTCGCCGGCCGACTGGGGTTCACCCCGCTCCGCGAGGACGTGCTGCTGGGCAACCCCGTCGCGGTGTACTCGCTGGACCGGCCGTCCTCGGCGTGAGGCCCGGGGGGTCACCGCCCCCGATACTCCGGACTCCGCCGCTCCACGAAGCTCGCCACGCCCTCCCGCGCGTCCTCCGTCGTCATGTTGATCTCCTGGGCCGCCGCCTCCGCCGTGAACGCCGTCGCCCGGTCGTTGTCCAAGGACGCGTTGACGAGCTGCTTGGTGAGGGCGAGGGCGCGGGTCGGGCCCGTGGCCAGGCGTTCCGCCCATTCCCGGGCCGTCTTCTCCAACTCCCCGTCCGGTACGACCCTGTTGACGAGGCCGAGCCGTTCCGCGTCCGTCGCGCTCACCGCGTCGCCGAAGAACATCAGTTCCTTCGCACGCTGTGGGCCGATCAAGCGGGGCAGCAGATACGCGCCGCCGCCGTCCGGGACCAGGCCGCGGCGTACGAACACCTCGATGAACCTCGCGGATTCCGCGGCCAGTACGAGATCGCAGGCCAGGGCCAGGTGGGCGCCCAGGCCGGCTGCCGTGCCGTTCACCGCGGCGATCACCGGTTTCTCGCAGTCCAGGACCGCCGAGATGAGGCGTTGCGCGCCCAGGCGGATCACGCGGGCGACGTCACCGGCCACCCGTTCGCCGCCGGTCGTCGCTCCGCCGCCCCGTAGGTCCGCGCCCGCGCAGAAGCCGCGGCCGGTGCCGGTGAGGACCACCGCCCGTACGGACGGGTCCGCCGACGCCTCTCCCAACAGGGTTATCAGGCGGTCCCGTTGGGCCGGGGTGATCGCGTTCAGTGCCTCGGGGCGGTTGAGGGTGAGGTACGCGACGCCGCCCGCGATCGTGTGCGTGACCTCGGCCATCGGCTCGGTCATCGGCACACCGCCAACGCGTCCAACGCCACCGCGCCCTGCCCCCTGGGCAGCACCATCAGCGGGTTGATGTCCAACTCCGAGAGCACATCGCCCAGTTCGAGGGCCATGCGCTGCACCCGGAGGATCACCTCCACCAGCGCGTCCAGGTCCGCCGGGGGGCGTCCCCGTACCCCGTCCAGCAGGGGACGGCCGCGCAGTTCCGCGAGCATGTCGCGCGCCGCCTCCTCGCCGAACGGTGGCACCCGTACCGCCGCGTCCCGCAGGACCTCCACCAGGACCCCGCCCAACCCGACCGTCACCGTCGGGCCGAACAGCTCGTCCTGGGTGACGCCCACGACCATCTCGACGCCCCGTTCGACCATCTGGCAGACGAGGACACCGTCGAGGGCCACGTCCTCATAGCGCGCGATGTCCGTCAACTCGCGGTACGCGTCCCGGACTTGACTCGCCGATGTCAGGCCCACCTTCACCAGGCCCAGCTCCGTCTTGTGCGCGATCCGCGCGCCGGACGCCTTCATCACCACCGGGTAGCCCACCAGCCCCGCCGCCCGTACGGCCGCCGCCGCGCTGGTCACCAACTGCTCGCGCGGCACCCGGATTCCGTACGCCCGCAGCAGTTGCTTCGCCGCGTGCTCGCTCAGCTGCTGGCCCGGGCGCATCAGGGCCTGGGCCTTGCGGAAGGAGGGGGAGACGGCGCGGGGGGCCTCGTCGAAGGGGGAGCGGTAGGACCGTACGAAGCGGTGGTGGGAGAAGTAGGCGTGCAGGGCTGTGATGCAGTTGCCCACCGTGCGGAACGTCGCCACTCGCGATGAGCCCAACAGCGCCTCGCGGTACGCCGGTTCGGTGCCCACCGGTGAGCCCCACACCACGCACACCAGCTTGTCCGTGCGCTCGGCCGCGGCCACCAGGTCCTCCACCAGCTTGTCGCTCAGCGGCGGGAACGGGCCCGTGATGGGGCAGACCAGCACCCCTACCTCCGGGTCGTCGAGGATCGCGTCGATGATCTTCCGGCCGCGCCAGTCGCCCACCGGGTGCCCGCCGTTGTCGACCGGGTTCGCCACGCTCAGGTACGGCGGTATCCACTCGTGGAGTTCGGACTGTTTTGTCTCCGACAGCTGTGGCAGTCGCAGGCCGGCCTCGCTCGCCAGGTCGGCGAAGTGGGCGCCCGTGCCGCCCGAGATCGAGTACACGACCACCCCCTCGGCCACGGGAGCCTTCGCCCGCGCCAACAGGGTCGCCGTGTCCTGGAGTTCGTCCAGGCCGTCGACGCGGATCACGCCGTACTGGCGCATCGCCGCGTCCACCACCGTGTCCGCGCCGGTGAGTTTGCCGGTGTGGGAGGCGGCCGTGCGCGCGCCGGTCTCCGTGCGGCCTACCTTCACCGCGACCACCGGGACCTTGCGGCGGGCGGCGCGGTCGGCGGCCAGGAGGAAGGAGCGGCCGTCCTTGAGGCCCTCGATGTAGCAGGCTATGGCGCCCACTTCGGGACGCTCGGCGAGGTAGGAGATGAAGTCGGCCGTCTCCAGGTCGGCCTCGTTGCCGGTGGGTGCCCAGTGGGAGAGGCGGATGCCCAGTTCCTGCAGGGCGAAGACCGGGCGGCCCTGGTGGCCGGACTGGGTGATGAGGGCGATCGCGGGTCCTTCGAGGTCCTCGCGGAAGTTCTCGAAGGCGTTGAGGTTGGTGTTCGGGCCCAAGAGACGGAGACCCGACCTCCCTACGGCGGCGGCCAGTTGGGCCTGCGCCAGCGTCCCCTCCTCGCCCGTCTCCGCGAAGCCGGACGCGAAGGCGACCGCGAACTTCACCTTCGCCTCGGCGAGTTGCTCGATCACGGGGAGCGGGTCGGCCACCAACACCACAGCCAAGTCGACTTGTTCGGGGAGATCGGTGACGGAGGGGAAGCAGGGGACGTCGAAGACCGTGGCGCGGGTGGGGTGCACCGGGTGCAGGCGGGCACCCACCCTCTGCGCCCAGGCCATGAGTTGGCGGGTGATGCCGGTGTTCGGGCGGCCCTCCGTGTCCGAGGCGCCGATCACGGCGACCGACTCGGGGCGGAAGAAACGGTCCAGGTCGGGTACGCCCGCGTACAACGGCCGCCCGCTGACGTCGAGATCGTCGACGTCGGCGGGCCTGCCGTGGACGGCGGGGCCGGGTTGCTCTCCGCAGGCGATGACCCGGGCCCGGCGGGAGTCGGTGGTGAGGGTGCCGTGGGTTGATCCAAGCATCGGTCCGCCCCGCTCCTGTGTGACAGCATAGTCAACTGACGCAGTGTCAGATTACTGAACTGACACTGCGTCAGGAACGGTCGTGCACGCAAAGAACGGACGGACCCTAGCTCACGGCACTCCTGCGGACGGACTTGGCGACCGCCTTGGCGATCTTCTGCGCGTCGATGGCCAGTTCGCGGAGCATGCCGCTGATGGGGTTGGTGAAGCCGGTGAAGTACAGGCCGGGCGCGTCCTTCGGGGTGTGCGCGCCGTGTACGACCGGCTTGCCGCGGGCGTCCAGTACGCCGAGGTGACCGACGAGTTGCTCCAGGGAGCGGACGTACCCCGTGGCCGCGATCACGGCGTCCGGCCCGATGCGGTCGCCGCCGGCGAGGACCACCTTGCCGTCCTCGAAGCTCTCCACGGCCGGCACGATCTCGACCCGCCCCTTGCGTACGGCGTCGATGAGCCCGACGTCCTGCACGGGGATCGACCCCTCGTTGACCCGGCTGTACAGCCCGGTGTCGGGGCGCGGCAGCCCCTGCGCCGACAGGTCCGGCACGCTGACCTTCGCCACCGGCCCCGCGAGCCGGTCGACGAGGCCGACCGGCAGCCGTCGTACGAGAACGCCTGTGTACTGGGCCGCCCAGCCAGCGGTCGAGCGGCGCAGGATGTGCGGCGCCGTGCGGACGGAGAGGCGTACGCGGGACGCGCCACCCTCGATCAGGTCCACGGCGATCTCCGCACCCGTGTTGCCGATGCCGACGACCAGGACGTCCTGCCCGGCGTAGGGCTGGGCGTTGCGGTAGTCGGCGGCGTGCAGGAGTTCGCCGGTGTAGGTGTCGCGGCCGGGCCAGTCGGGGAACCGGGGTGTGTGGTTGGTGCCGGTGGCGACGACGACCGCGCGGCCGGTCAGCTCACGGCCGCCGGTGGCGTGCAGCAGCCAGCCGGTGCCGTCGGCCGAGCGCTCGATGCGGGAGACCTCGACGCCGGTGACGATCTCCAGCTCGTGGACCTCGGCGTACTTCTCCAGGTAGCGCACCACGTCGTCCCGCGAGACCCAGCGGCCGAAACGGCGCGGCATCGTGAGCCCGGGCAGCCCCGACAGCCGCCGGGTGGTGTGCAGGTGCAGGCGGTCGTAGTGCCCGCGCCAGGACGCTCCGACCCGGTCCGACTTCTCCAGTACGACGGCACGGATGCCCTGCGCGCGCAGCGCGTACGCGGCGGCGAGACCGCCGGGGCCGCCGCCGATGACGTACACGGGGCGGTCTATGTGGTTCTGCGCCGCGGGGTTCGGGGACGCTGTGGAGTCGGCCATGAGCGCGAGCGTAATCACGCACTACGTTGATGGGTCTCGGTCAAGCCCGGAATTGGTTGCGGATTGATCACGGGTGTGGAGGAGTGGGTGAGGCTGGTGGCGTAGAGCCTCTGGTTGTGGGATGCGGATGAAGGCGCTGCGGCCGGGAAAGCACACGACGCCGAGCCCGCATCGTGCGCGAAGGGGCTCGGCGTCGTGCTGGCGGCGACCGGAACGTATGACGGGAAACCGGTACCGCGTTCTGGGGGGCGGGCGACCAGGTGCCTACTTCCGCTTGGCCTTGTGGCCCGTCACCTTGGCGATCCAGGTGATGAAGTCGGCCGGGTCGGTGTTCGAGCCGTGGCCCTCGTCCCAGTAGTAGATGTGGTTCACGTCGTCGCCGAGGTTGTCGAGGCGGGCGGCGAGGTTGGCGGCGACCGTCAGCGAGGTGTCCGAGTCCTTGGTGCCGAGGCGGATCCACCAGTGCTGGGAACGGTTCGGGTTGACCTTCTCGACCAGGTGGTACATCGGGTTCATCAGGTCGAGCTTCGCGGGGATGTCGCTCGCGACTCGCTTGCTGCTCAGGCCGGTTGAGTCGTTCTTCGCGCCGTACGCCGTGAAGTGGCGGGCCAGGGTCGTGCCCGCGCCGAACTCGTTGTTCTCGCCGGCCGACAGGTCGAAGGCGTCGAAGGCGGGGGTGTCCTTCTTGCGGGCGCCGACGTGGGTGAGGAAGTCGGCCCAGGTGAAGGTGGCCTTGCCGCCGGCCCAGGTGATGAAGGTGTTGGCCTTCAGGTAGGTCTCGCGGGCGGAGTCCGAGAGCGCGGCGAGGTAGGTGGTGGCCGAGGGCTCCAGGTACTGCTTCACCATGTACGCGTCGAGGTTGCGGGCGTTCAGCGGACCGAAGCCGCCGAGGCCGCGCAGCTTCAGCCCGGCCTCGTACTCGGCGAACTGCGCCTGCAGCGCCTTGGAGACCGTCTGGTCGACCAGCTTGCCGGTGCTCAGGTCGTTGGCGCCCCAGTTCCACTCGTAGGCGCCGTCGGCGTGCTCCAGGTCGGTGATCGGGCACCAGGCGCCGGTCGCGAAGATCGCGTCGGAGGCGTCGGCCGCGCCGATCTCCTTGAGGTACGTGTCGTAGATCGGGCTGTCACCGGAAGCGCCGAGCAGGGAGGACAGGGCGCCACCGGCGCTGGTGCCTGCGGAAACGATCCGCTCGGTGTCACCGGGGATACGGCCCTTGTTGGACCGCACGTACCGGACGGCGGCCTTGAGGTCGACGATCGCGGCCGGGGCTGTGCCGTAGTACGCGCCGCTGGAGTTCTTGAGGGTACGGCCGCGGGCGCCGGGCTCGACGACCACGTACCCGGCGGCCAGTGCCAGGAGCTGGTTGGTGGAGAGGGCGCCGCCGGTGCCGTTGGTCGCGCCGGTCGCGTTCGAGGCGGAGGCGCTGGGGGCGGGGCCGGCGGAGGACGAGGCCGCGCCGCTGGGCGCACCGGCGCCGGGGCC
>NZ_JBHXME010000051.1:0-4137 GCF_042721125.1 Streptomyces sp. NPDC058469 | reverse complement strand
CTCACCCTCCAACAGCTCCTCGCGCATCCGCACGGCATCGACCTGGGCCCGCTCACCTCCCGTCTCCTACGGAGGCGCTGCCGCCGCCGATGCCGGTGGCGTCCGCAACGGAGGAGGGCATGTAGCCGCCGACGGAGTTCGCGAACAGGATCGGCGCGTTCGTCGCGTCCACGGCCGTACCGTCGATCTCGACCGGCACGCTGACGTTCAGCGACTGGTGGGTGGCGTCGACCGGCTTGGCGACGTAGGCGATCGCCTTCCAGAAGTGGTACGTCACGGAGTGGTCGGTGCCGTCCGTGTCCGTGATGGTCGTCGTCAGCTTCGTGTACGCGTCCGGGTCGAAGACCAGGGCGTCCGAGGAGGACGAGGACGACGACTTCGAGCTGCTCGCGTTCGCGCTGAGCGCGATGCCGCCGACCGCCGCGACACCGGCGGTCGCGCCGATGCCCATGACTACCGTCCTGCGCTTCACTGCCCTGTGCTTCACCGTGCTGCCTCTCGTCTTTTCGACCGTGTCTTCCTGACCGCTCCTTGGCCTTGCGCTTGCGAACGTAATCGGCGGCGAACAAAATCGTCAACAATCCGCGGGGATTCATGGGGGACCCACAGCGGCACGGTCGGCGGCAAGGCCGGGACACAGGAATTTCACGGCCCCCTCTCGGTTTTCTCCATGTTCTGACGTACCGTCAGATTCATGGATGCGATCTGGCTCAGCGGAGCGGACTGGCTCGCGGTCCTCCGTATAGGACTCGGGCTGTGGTGGCTGGAGAGCTGGCGGCACAAGGACAAGAAGGCCTGGTTCGAGCGCGGCACCGGGATCGCCTGGGCGGCCGACGTCGCCGCCAAACACCGCTGGACGGCGGTCCGTTCGGGCTTCGACGTGATGGTCGCGCCGCGCCCGCGCACGATGGCGTACGTCGTCGTCTACGCCGAGTTGGCGGTCGGCCTCGGCCTGGTCCTGGGGCTCCTCACCCCGGCCGCGCTCGTCGGGGGCCTGCTCCTCAACGTCCTCTACTTCACGCTCATGATCCACGACTGGGCGGAGCAGGGACAGAACGCGATGATGGCGCTCGTCTCGGTGGTCGGCCTGTTCGCGATGTCCTGGCAGGTGTGGTCGATGGACGCGGCACTGGGATGGTTCTGATGACCGCCTCCCCGCGCTACGACCTCCCCGAGCCCGATGCGTTCACCCGCACCTACTGGGAGGCCGCGGCACAGGGCCGCCTGCTCCTCCGCCGCTGCGCGGACTGCGGACGGGCCCATCACTACCCCCGCGAGTTCTGCCCCCACTGCTGGAGCGAGAACGTCACCTGGGAGCCCGCGAGCGGCCACGCCACGCTCTACACCTGGTCCGTCGTCCACCGCAACGACCTGCCGCCCTTCGGGGAGCGGGTGCCGTACGTGGCGGCGGTGGTCGATCTCGCGGAGGGCCCGCGGATGATGACGGAGATCGTGGAATCCGACTCCGAATCCGACTCCGACTCCGAATCCGAATCCGGGTCGGAGTCGGCGGGACTGCGGGCCGGGATGGCGGTGGAGGTGACGTTCCGGGACGGGGTGCCGGTGTTCAGGCCGCAGTGAGCCGCTGCTCCGATGCCCGGGCCATGGCGATCCGGGCCCGCAGGCCGCCGAAAATCACATACCCGGCGCACAAGGGGCTTGATTCAATGGCGCGATGGCCCACATACGCGAGCGGTCTCTGCAGCAGCCCTTCCCTGAGCTGAACGGTCATGGGCTTCGGCTGCGCCCCTGGGACGCCGATGCCGACAGTGATGTGACGGACTGGCTGCGTGGAGTGTCGGACCCCGAGTTCCAGCGCTGGAACACTCCGCTGCGGCCGATCACGGATGTCGCCGGCGCCCGCAACTCGCTGCGCTCCCGCGCCGAGAACGCGGAGGACGGCGTCAGCGCGTCGTTCTGCGTCACGGACGCGGCCAGCGGTACGACGCTCGGGCACATCGGCGTCAACGACATCGACCACATCATCCGCGTCGCCCGCGTCGGCTACTGGACCCTCCCCGAGGCCCGAGGCCGCAACGTCGCCACCCGCGCCCTCACCCTCGCCGCCCGCTGGGCCCTGACCGACCTGGGCCTGCACCGCCTCGAACTGGGCCACGCCCTCGGCCACGACGCCTCCTGCCACATCGCCGAACACTGCGGCTTTCCGGCCGAGGGGACACTGCGCGGGGCGATGTTCGAGGCGGGCCGACGGGACGCGTTCCGTGACGTACACCTGCACGGCCGGCTGGCGACGGACCCGGACCCGGAGGTGTGATGGACCGCGACTGGCGTATCACCGGGGACCTGAACCAATTCCTCACCCACGCAGGGGACTTCCTGCGGTCGCGCCCGGCGCTGCACACCGTCACGCTGACGGTGACGGACTCGCTGCGCAGGCGCGGGCTGCACATTCACGGCAAGGGCGACCCGGTGTTCGGCGTACTGGAACGGGACGGTGCCGTACGCGCCGCCTTCTTCCGGACGCCGCCCGGCCGCCTGATGCTGACGCCTCTCACCGCAGAGGAGGCCACCGCACTGGCAGCCCAACTGGCCGACCTAGGCGACGAGTTGCCGGGCGTCATGGGCGAACGGGACACGGCGTCGGCCTTCGCGGAGGCGTGGGCGCGACGGACGGGATCCGTACTCGAACTCCACGCGCGCCAACGCCTCTACCGCCTGGGTGAGTTGACGATCCCGGAGCCCGTTCCGCCCGGCCGCCCGAGAGTCGCGACAACAAAGGACCGTGAACAACTCATGCACTGGCACGCCGAGTTCGCCGAGGCCGTCGGTGAGGGTGGCACCAGGCAGGACTCCGGCGAGTGGGCCGACGCGCGGATCGCGTACGGCGGGGTCACGTTCTGGGAGACCCCGGACGGTACGCCGGTGTCGATGGCCGGGGTCACGGCGAAGGTGGCCGGCCAGATCCGCGTAGCCCCCGTCTACACCCCGGCGGACCTCAGGGACCGGGGGTACGCCGGTGCGGTCACGGCGGAGGTCAGCCGGGTCGCGCGGGCGGCGGGCGCGGAGGAGGTACTGCTGTTCACCGACCTGGCCAACCCGACGAGCAACGCCCTGTACCAACGGATCGGGTACCGCCCGGTGGAGGACTTCGCCGGATACGACTTCCGATCCGACCCAGGTCCAGGTCCAGGTCCAGGTCCAAGGTGATACTCGACCCATGGGAACGGGAACGGATCTTCACGAACTGCTGAAGTCACTGCGGGTATGGGCCCCGGAGGTGACCGAGCTGCCGTCGCTGGACCCGACCGCAGCACCGGACACCCCACTCGCCCTCTTCACCACCTGGTTCGTGGAGGCGGTGGCGGCGGGCGAGACCGAACCGCACGTGATGTCTCTGGCGACGAGGGACGGGGACCCTGAGACCGAGGGCGGTGGCCTCCCGGACGTACGGATCGTGATGCTGCACGGCGCGGACAACGAGGGCTGGTCCTTCGCGACCCACGCCACCAGCCGCAAAGGCCACCAGCTCACCACGTTCCCCTACGCCGCCCTCTCCTTCTACTGGCCCCGCCTCGGCCGCCAGGTCCGCCTACGAGGCCCCGTCATCCCCGCGACACCGACCGAGTCCCAGGCGGATCTGCACGCGCACTCGACGGGTGCCCTGGCGGCAGCGCTGACCGGCCACCAGAGTGAAGTCCTCCCGTCCTTGGGCGAGTTGGCGCAGGCGTCGGAAGCGGCCTGGGAACTGGCACAACGAGAACCGGAGACCCCTGCCCCGTCCTGGACCCTGTACCGCGTGTTCCCGGACGAGGTCGAGTTCTTTCAGGGCGATGCGCTACGACGACACGTGCGTCTGAGTTATGTCCGGGGGGAGCGGGGCTGGTCGAAGGGGTTGCTCTGGCCCTGAGTTGTGACGTGAACGTTGGGCCACTCGCTTCTTTGTCAGTGTCGGGCTTCCGCGGCCCGAGTAAAGGGCGCTCCCTGCGGTCGCGTCGGCTGCGCCGATTCCGCTGCGCTCCACCCTTGACTCGACCCGCTCCAGCCCGTTTGAGAAGCGAGCGAGCGGCCCGGAGGAACGGGTGGCTCAGGCATGAATTCCCCTGCCTGTACTGCGTTCCGGGCCGGAGCATAGGGGCGCGCTGCCGTCTCGCCTGCACGCCGGGCCGGCTCAGCGGC
>NZ_JBHXME010000050.1:10281-61848 GCF_042721125.1 Streptomyces sp. NPDC058469 | reverse complement strand
CCGTCCTCGTATCGGCGCGCAATCGGTCGCTCACCAACGCGCCCGTTTTGACGCGCCAACCGCTGCGGGCGGACCCCCCCCGGCACGTCCCCTTGCCGCCGTACGCGACTGCGGGCACGTCCACCTTGCGGTGGCCTCAGACCTCAGGGGCGTGTCATCCCGCTGCGGACGCGTGTCTACGGCGATGCCCCTCCGCTCCGACGAGGCCGCTGCTGATCACGCAACCGATGACGTGACCTCGGCCGCTCCGGTTCCCAGGCGGCTGAACTGAGCCCGGTAGGAACTCGGTGTCAGGCCGGTGCGGCGGGTCAGGTGGCCGCGCAGGGAGTCCGCCGTGCCCAGGCCGCAGGCGCGGGCCACCTGGTCCATGGGGAGGGCGGTGGTCTCCAGGAGTTCCTTGGCGCGCTCGATGCGCTGGTGGAGCAGCCACTGCAGGGGGCTTACGCCGCTCTCCGCGTGGAAGCGGCGGGTGAGCGTGCGCACGCTCACGCCCGCGTGCCGGGCCAGGTCGGTGAGGGTGAGCGGCTTGTCGAGGTTGCGCATGGCCCAGCCGCGGGTGTCGGCGCAGGCGGTACCGCGCTCGGGCGGCAGCGGGGTCTGCGTGAACTGGGTCTGCCCGCCCGGCCGTACGGGTGCGACGAGGGCGAGGCGGGCGACCTCGTTGGCGACGGCGGCGCCGTAGTCGGTGCGGATGATGTGCAGGCAGAGGTCGATGCCGGCGGCGTATCCGGAGGCGGTCAGGAACTGGCCGTCCTGGACGTAGAGGACGTCGCCGGTGAGGTCGACCTCCGGATAGCGCCTGCGCAGTTCCTCGGCCTGGTTCCAGTAGGTGGTGGCCCGGCGGCCGTCCAGGAGTCCGGCCTCGGCCAGGGCGAACGCGCCGCTGCAGATGGAGGCGATGCGCTTGCCCGCGGCGGCGGCCTCGCGGAGGGCGGCCACCGTGCGCGGGTCGGGTTCGTACCGGTGGCCCGTGCCGACGACGAGGACCATGTCCGCGTTCCGCACGACGTCGAGGCCCTGCCGTACGTGCAGGTCGAGGCCGCCCGTGGTGGGGACGGGGCCCGGTTCCGGGGCGCAGATGACCGTCTCGTAGCCCGGCTCCCCGTCGATCTCGACCCGCTCGAACAGCAGCTCCGGGATGGCCAGGTTGAACATCGAGACGGGCGTCGCCGCGACGACGGCGACCCGACGGGGACGGCTGGGGCAGCCGCGCTGGGTCATGGCCAGAACCTCCGGACGTATGGCATTCCGGCCACTACTGTACGCGTTCACGAATCCGCACCATGGGGACATGACAACGCCCGCCACCCAACTCACGCCCCGCACCGGCGATTTGCCCCCGCTCTCCCCCGCGCTCACCCTCACCGCCGCCCTCCTCGGCTTCGCGCTCATCACCCTCGACGCGTCCGTGGTGAACGTGGCGCTGCCGTCGATCGGGACCGCGCTCGGTGGCGGGATGTCGGGACTGCAGTGGGTGGTCGACGCGTACACGCTGTCCTTCGCCGCGCTGATGCTGTCCACCGGCGCCTTCGCGGACCGGGTCGGGGCGAGCCGCGCGTACGCGATCGGCATCGCGGTCTTCACCCTCGCCTCGGCGGCCTGCGGCCTGGCCCCGAACCTGCCCGCGCTGATCGGCGCGCGCGTGCTCCAGGGCGTCGCGGCGGCCGTCGTCCTCCCGGCCTCGCTGTCCCTCGTACGACAGGCCTACGCCGAACCGGCCAAGAGGGCGCGGGCGGTGGCGACTTGGGCGGCGGGCGGCGCCGTGCCGGTCGCCCTCGGGCCGGTCGCCGGCGGCGTGCTGACCACGGTCTGGGACTGGCGGGGCATCTTCTTCGTCAACCTGCCGCTGGGCGCGGTGGCGCTGGTGCTGTTGGTCCGGGCACCGCGCTCGGAACGCCGGCCCGCGCCACTGGACCTGCCGGGCCAGGTGACGGCGGTGATCGCTCTCACGGCGGTGACGTTCGCGGCGATCGAGGGCGGGGGGACGGGAGTTGTGGCTCTGCTGGTCGCGATCCTCGCGGGCGCGGCCTTCGTCCGGGTCGAGCTGCGCCAGTCGCACCCGGTGGTGCCGCTCGGCCTGTTCCGCAGTCGTACGGTGTCGGTGGCGGTCGCGGCGGGTGCGGCGTGCAGTGTCGCCTTCTTCGGCCTGACCTTCCTCTTCGCGCTCTTCTTCCAACAGGTGCAGGGCCGTTCGGCGTTGTACGCCGGGCTGATGTTCCTGCCGATGACCGGTCTGATCCCGGTGACGAACATCGTGGCGGGCAAACTGGCGGCCCGGTACGGAGCCCGGCTGCCGATGTTCGTGGGGCAGGTCCTGGCCGCGCTGGGCGCACTCGTCCTGCTGTACGTCGACGCGAGCACACCCACGCTCCTGGTGGCCGTGCTCCTCGTACCGATGGCCCTCGGCTGCGCCCTGACGGTCCCGCCGTTGACCGCCGTGATGATGGACGCGGTGGCCGCGGAGCGGGCGGGACTGGCGGCCGGTGTGCTCAACTCCGCGCGTCAGGTGGCGGGTGGGCTGGGGATCGCCGTGTTCGGGGCGCTGGTCTCCGACGGGTTCACGGCGGGCCTGCGGGAGAGCGTCGCGATCAGCGCGGCCCTCTTCGCGGTGACGGCCTTTCTCAGCTTCCGTCTCTCAGGTCGTTCGGCCAACTCGGCCTGAACTCAAGGTGGTCGTACGTCACGACACACCCCTCCCCCATCGGCGACTGCGTCATGAACCCGACCAGCGCCGCATCCGTCTCCTTCTCGTCGCCGAGGGTGAAGAGCCGGATGAAGATCCAGCGCTCCCCGTCACGGGACGCGTGGAAGGCGAAGGCACGTCCGGTACGACTGACCCGCAGCCACACCGAACTACCGTCCACGGTGAAGGAGTTGGCGTCGTCCGAATGCCCCCGGGTGACCACCGTGCAGACGGTCGGCACGTCCGGCGAGTACTCCAGGCACAGCTTGGCCCAGGCCCGCTCCCCGACATGGACATAGAGCACCCCGGCGTCAAAGGACCCCGCGAACCCGACGGTGACGCGAGCGATGAGTTGGAAGTCGCCGTGAGGTGCCCCGAGAAGACGGGGCGCGTCGGAGGCGGGGTCCAACCCCTCCCCGGTGGGCGGCACGAACCGATCCTGCCGGGGCCCGGCCCACCCACTGAGCACACCGTCCTCGTAGGACCAATGCCCGTCAGGCCCGTAAGTACGGAGGGGAAAGGGCAGTTGGGAGAGTTCCAAGTCCATCCACTCACTATCGCAGGCCCAGGGGATCGCCTTTGGTCTCTTAGGGGCGCGGGGCTGTGTCGAATTGCGGCTCCGCCGCGTGGGCGCGACCAGCCACAACGGACCGGCACACGCAGCGAAACCGCACCCCCAACGGCGCTACCGCTCCAAACGCCCGTCATAACGCCGAGGCACCCCAAGGGGGTTGTCGTCCCGAAGCTCCAACGGCAGCAACGCTTCAGGCGTGTTCTGGTAAGCAACAGGCCGCAGCCACCGCTCAATAGCCGTACCGCCAACAGAAGTCGACGTAGAAGTCGTAGCCGGGTAAGGCCCCCCGTGATGCTGAGCCGCCGCAACCGCAACTCCGGTAGGCCACGCGTTCACCAACACCCGCCCGGCCAACGGCGTGAGCTCCGCCAGGATCTCCGCCCCACGCCCCTCCCCGGCCGCTTCCTCCGCCGACAGATGAACCGTCGCCGTCAGGTTCCCCGGCAACCGCGACAGCACGGCATGCGCCTGCGCGTCATCGTCGTAGCGCGCCACCACAGTGACCGGACCGAAGCACTCCTCAAGGAGCAGGTCGTACGACCCCTCCGACGCGAGCTTCTCCGCCGGCACCGTCAGGAACCCGGGGCTCACCGTGTGCTCGCTGCCCGCGCCCGGCGTCACCGGGGACTCCACCTCGGGCAACCCGGCCCGCTCGGTGACACCGGCAAGGAAGTTGTCCCGCATCCGGTGGTCCAGCAGCACCCCGGAGTCCGTGTCGCTGACGGCATCGGTGAGGGACTTGACCAGGCCATCCCCCGCGGAGCCGGACGGCACCAGCACAAGGCCCGGCTTCACACAGAACTGGCCGACGCCCAGCGTCATCGAACCCGCGAGTCCCGTACCGATCGCCTCGGCCCGCTCGGCCGCCGCGGCCTCAGTGATCACGACGGGGTTGAGGGAGCCCAGTTCGCCGTGGAAGGGGATCGGGACCGGACGTGCCGCCGCCGCGTCGAAGAGGGCACGACCGCCTCGTACGGAACCGGTGAAACCGGCCGCCGAGACCAGCGGGTGCTTGACCAGCTCGACGCCCGCCTCGAAGCCGTGGACCAGGCCGAGGACGCCGTCCGGGATGCCCTGCTCGGCGGCGGCCCGGCGCAGCACCTTCGCGACCAGTTCGGACAGGCCGGGATGGTCGGGGTGGGCCTTGACGACGACCGGGCAGCCGGCGGCCAGCGCGCTCGCGGTGTCGCCGCCGGGGACCGAGAAGGCGAAGGGGAAGTTGGAGGCCGAGTAGACGGCGACGACGCCCAGCGGCACCTTGTAGCGGCGCAGGTCCGGGATCGGCGGGGTGGCCGTGTCGTCGGGGTGGTTGATGACGACGTCGAGGAACGCGCCCTCGTCGACGATGTCCGCGAAGGCCCTCAACTGGTAGCAGGTGCGCGCGAGTTCGCCGTTCAGCCGGACCGGGCCGAGCGCGGTCTCCGCGTCGGCGACCTCGACCAACTGGTTCTTGGCCGCTTCGAGCTGGTCGGCGGCGCCGCGCAGGAAGGCCGCGCGGACCGTACGGTCGGCGAGCGAACCGCGCGCGGCGTGCGCGGCGCGGACGGCGGTGTCCACCTCCTGGGCTGTGGCCTCCACCGCAACCTGTTCACGCTGCTTCCCGGTTCGGGGGTCGACACTCCAGACTGGTGCTGCTGCCACCGCGGGTCCCTCCACACATGTAATGCCGCAGTTCTGGGTCATTCACCAGGGTCGTTCGATATGCTGAACGCTGTCTCTGATGATGAATATGCTCTCGGAGACTATTTCCCGTCGAACGAAGGGGTCAAGGGCGATGTCGGCAGGCGAGACAGGCGGCGGGGCACAGGTCAAGTCCGCGGTGCGGACGGTGGAGCTGCTCGAATACTTCGCCGGCCGGCCCGGTATGCACTCCCTCGCGGCGGTCCAGGAGGCCGTCGGATATCCCAAGTCCAGCCTCTACATGCTGTTGCGCACGCTGGTGGAGCTGGGCTGGGTGGAGACGGACGCGACGGGCACGCGGTACGGCATCGGCGTACGGGCGCTGCTGGTGGGCACCTCCTACATCGACGGCGACGAGGTCGTGGCGGCGGCCCGCCCCACGCTGGACCGGCTCTCCGACGACACCACGGAGACCATCCACCTGGCGCGCCTCGACGGCACGAACGTGGTCTACCTGGCCACCCGCCAGTCGCAGCACTATCTACGGCCCTTCACCCGCGTCGGCCGCCGGCTCCCGGCGCACTCGACCTCGCTGGGCAAGGCGCTGCTGAGCACCTACTCCGACGAGCAGGTCCGCAAGATGCTCCCGGAGACGCTGCCCGCGCTCACCGAGCACACGATCACCGACCGCGAGAAGCTCATCGAGGAACTCCACCAGGTCCGCGAACAGGGCTTCGCCGTGGACCGCGAGGAGAACACCCTGGGCCTGCGCTGCTTCGGCGTCGCGATCCCCTACCGCACCCCCGCGCGGGACGCGATCAGCTGCTCGGTGCCGGTGGCCCGGCTCACCCCCGCGCACGAGCAGATGGTCAAGGACGCCTTGTTCGACGCCCGCGATCGACTCGCCCTCGCCACCCGGAGGCTCTGACTCATGGATGTCGCGCTCCGCCCCGTCCACGACAGCGATCTGCCGGTGTTCTTCCGGCACACGAACGACCCCGAGTCCCTCCGGATGGCCGCCTTCACCCACAAGGATCCGGCCGACCGGGACGCCTTCGACGCCCACTGGAAGCGCATCCGCGCCTTGTCCGGCGTTCTGAACCGCACGGTCCTCGCCGACGGCGACGTCGTGGGCAACGCCGCGGTCTACGGCGAGCCGGGCGAGCGCGAGGTGACGTACTGGATCGACCGCGCCTACTGGGGCAAGGGCATCGCGACGGCCGCGCTGCGCGACCTGCTCGCCGAGGAGCCCGAACGCCCTCTGTACGCGCGCGTGGCGGCGGACAACGCGGGCTCGCGGCGCGTGCTGGAGAAGTGCGGGTTCCGCGTCACCGGGCACGACCGGGGGTTCGCGAACGCGCGGGGCGAGGAGATCGACGAGCTGGTGCTGACGCTGGGGTCGTAGCGGACCGCCGATTTCACGAACGGCCGCTGATTTCATGAGCGCTCGATGAGAAAGAGCGATGTCAGGGAACGATTCGTTCCCGTCCGGTCGTCTTCAGAGCGGGATGAACAAGACGATCAGGCGCGCCTCCGTCTTCGCGCTGCTCCTGGTGCTCGCCCTCCTGGTGAGGGCGACCTGGGTGCAGTTCTACGACGGCACGGCGCTCGCGGACGACAAGGACAACCGGCGGAACGCGATCGAGACGTACGCGGACCCGCTCGGGAACATCATCGTGGCCGGGAACGCGATCACCGGCTCGGCGCGGACGGAGAGCAGCAGCGACCTCGCGTACAAACGCACGTACACGGACGGCAAGCTCTACGCGGCGGTGACGGGCTACGCCTCGCAGAGCTACGCGCCGACGCAGTTGGAGGGGATCTACGCCAATCTCCTCGACGGCACCGACAGCAGTCTGAAGACCGCTATGGACACGGTCACCGGCGAGCGGGCCGCCCCGGGCAACGTGGTCACGACGATCGACCCGGATGTACAGAAGGCGGCGTACGACGCGCTCGGCGACAAGAAGGGTGCCGCCGTCGCGATCGATCCGACGACCGGCAAGATCCTCGCCGTCGTCTCGACGCCGTCGTACGACCCCTCGAAGCTGACCGACGCCGACACCGCCGGGTCGGCCTGGAAGCAGCTCACCGCGGACTCCGACAAGCCGCTGACCAACCGCGCGCTGCGCCAGCCGCTGCCGCCGGGGTCGACGTTCAAGCTGGTCGTGGCAGCCGCCGCCCTTGAGGACGGGCTGTACTCCTCGGTCGACGCGAAGACGGTCAGCCCTTCGCCGTACACCCTGCCGGGCACGGTCACCCCGCTGAAGAACGAGAGTTCGACCGCGCCCTGCACGAACGCATCGATCCGGGTCGCGCTCCAGTACTCGTGCAACACCGTGTTCGCGAAGATGGCCGTCGACCTGGGCCAGGACAAGGTCAAGGCGATGGCCGAGAAGTTCGGCTTCAACGACGACAAGCTGGACATTCCGGTGCGGGCGTACCCGAGCGTGTACCCGTCCAACATGAACAAGTCGTCCACGGCCCTGACCGGCATCGGCCAGTACGACGTGACCGCCACCCCGCTCCAGATGGCCATGGTGTCGGCAGCCATAGCCAACGGCGGCAAGTTGGTGTCCCCGCACATGGTGTCGGAGACCACCGACAGCGGCGGAGACGTGGTCCACAACTACGACGACAGCACGACGACGAAGGAGATCGTCGGCTCCCGCACCGCCCAGCAACTCCAGTCGGCGATGCAGACGGTCATCACGGACGGCACCGGCACGAACGCCCAGATCCCGGGCGTCACCGTGGGCGGCAAGACGGGTACGGCCCAGCACGGCGAGAACAACGACCAGTCGCCGTACGCCTGGTTCACGTCCTACGGCAAGTCCGACTCGACGGGCAAGGAAATAGCCGTAGCGGTGGTCGTGGAGCAGTCGGACGCGGCGAGGTCGGAGATCAGCGGCAACGGCCTGGCGGCTCCGGTGGCCAAGGCGATGATGAAAGCAGCGTTGCAGTAACGCCCTGCTTTTGGCTTTTAGCGGCGCGGGGCTGTATCTATTTGCGGCTCCGCCGCGTGGGCGCGACCAGCCGCGGCGGACCGCAACCGATCGCGCAGCGCCGCTACTTCACACCGAGAATCTGCTCAACGGGGTCAATCGCGAAGTACACGAGGAACAGCGCGGACACCCCCCACAACAACCAGTTGACCTCCTTCGCCTTACCGAGCACCGCCTTGATCACGACGTAAGAGATGAACCCGGCGCCAATGCCATCGGTGATCGAGTACGTGAACGGCATCGCGGCGATGGTCAGGAACGCCGGTATCGCGATCTCGTACTTGTCCCAGTCGATGTGCTTGACGTGGGTCATCATCAGGAACCCGACCGCGATCAGCGCGGGCGCGGCGGCCTGCAGCGGAACGATCGTGAGCAGCGGGGTGAGGAACAGCGCGAGCCCGAACAGCCCACCGGTGATGAGGTTCGAGAACCCGGTACGCGACCCCTCACCGACACCGGAAGCCGACTCGATGTACGCGGTGTTGGAGGACGCGGACCCGAGCCCGCCGGCGACGGCGGCCGCACCGTCGATGAACAGGACGCGACCGATGTTCGGCACCTGTCCGTCGTCGTCCAGGAGACCGGCCTCCGCGCTGATACCCACGATCGTGCCCATCGCGTCGAAGAAGTCCGACAGGATCAGCGTGAAGATCAGCAGGATGACGGTGATCGCGCTGGTCTCGCCGAAGGCGCCGAACAGACTGAAGTGACCGATGAGTCCGAAGTCGGGCGCGGCCACGATCTTGTCCGGCACCTTGGGGGTCATCAGACCCCAACTCTTGATGTCCGCAGCGGAGTTGATGATGATCGCGAGGACGGTCATCGTGACGATGCTGATCAGGATCGCGCCCTTCACCTTGCGGGCGAACAGCGCGATGGTCAGCAGGACACCGAGACAGAAGACGAGGACGGGCCAGCCGGTGAGATGACCGACGTCACCGAGCTGCACGGGGACCGTGGTCTGCGCGGCGTCCGGTATACGACTGACGAAGCCGGCGTCGACGAAGCCGATGAACGCGATGAACAGGCCGATGCCGACGCCGATGGCCTGCTTGAGCTGTTGCGGGATCGCGTTCATGATCGCCTCGCGCAGCCCGGTGAGGACCAGCACGCAGATCAGGACACCCTCGATGACGACGAGACCCATCGCGTCGGGCCAGCTCATCAGGGGCGCCAGCTGGAAGGCGACGACCGCGTTGAGGCCGAGACCCGCGGCGATGGCGAGCGGCAGGTTGCCGCCGACGCCCATGATGACCGTCATCACACAGGCCACCAGGGCGGTGGCGGTGACCAGTTGGCCGGTGTCGAGCGTGTGCCCGAACTTGTCCTTGGCGCTGCCCAGGATGATCGGGTTCAGGACGAGGATGTAGGCCATCGTGAAGAACGTGGCGAAGCCGCCGCGTATCTCACGGCCGAAGGTGGATCCCCGTTCGGAGATCTTGAAGAACCGGTCGACACCGTTCGCCGCCGGCGGTTCGGCACTTGGCCGGTCGGCCACCTTCTGTGACTCGGACATGCGGGTACTCCTCGTGGCTTCAATGATCGGTGCGCGGATGCTGGCTGGATTGTTCCCGCGTTGAACCTGTTTCAGGTTTTCCCCGTGTTACGGAATCGAGGTCGGCCTGCCCGTACGTGGTCGACCCGCCAGACGCCGTTCGAAGGTCCGTACCAGAGCGGCCAGTTGACCACTGCTACGCTTCCGGATCTCGCGGGGTCATCCCCGAAAAAACACGTGTCATCTACATGACACACACAAAACCGTAGCGAGGAGAGGTCCGCCGTGGGCACAGTCGTCGACGACGCCGCCTCCGAGGAGTTCCAGGCCTTCTTCGAACGCCACTACGCCGAACTGTCCAGGCTCGCCCACCTGTTGACCGGTGAGGCGGACGCCGCCGACGATCTCGCGGCCGACGCGCTGCTCGCGCTCTGGCACCGCTGGGACCGGGTGCGCGCCGCCGACCATCCCGCGGCCTACGCCCGCGGCGTCGTCGCCAATCTGGCCCGCACCCGGATCCGCAGCGCGGTGCGCGAGCGGCGGCGCGTCGCCCTGTTCTGGTCGCAGCGCGAGGAGAAGACCGAGAACCCGGACGTGGCCGGCGTGGTCGACGTCCAAGAGGCCCTGCGCAGGCTGCCGTTCCGCAAGCGGGCCTGTGTGGTGCTGCGGCACGCGTTCGACCTGTCGGAGAAGGACACCGCGCTCGCCCTCGGTGTGTCCGTCGGTACGGTTAAGAGCCAGACGTCGAAGGGCATGGCCGAGCTGCAACGTCTGCTCGGCCCGCAGAGCCCTCCGCTGCGGATGCACGCGGCGCTGGCACGCGGCGGCGAGACCGGAGGGAGGACCCGATGAGGCACCAGGACGTGCACGACGACGAGCTGATCACCCAGCTGCACGAGGCGGCCGATGGGCACGAACCCGATCGTTCTCGCATCCTGGCGCGGCTCGAACGCGGCATGGCCGCGCAGTCCCGCCCCGACCACCGGGCCACCCGGCCACCCGTGTTCGGCTGGGTACGGGTCGTCAGCGCCACAGCCGCGGTGGCGAGCGTTCTCGCGATCGGCGGCTACGCGGTGGCGTCCGCGGTGAAGAACAACACCCCCGCCGAGCAGACGGTGTCCGTCTCACCGACGCCGACGCCCACTCCGTCCCCGGACGCGACGAGCCGTACCCCGGTCAAACCCGTTGCCCCGAAGCCGAGTTCGGGCTCCGGCACCACGCACAGCTCCCCCAAGGCGAGCGCCTCCCCGACCGAGTCCGCGACCGCCTCGCCCTCCACGCCCGTGCTGCCGCCCGCCTCCGGTACCCAGGACGGCCCACTCTGGTCGGACGGTTCGATCGACCCGGGCAGCAACGACTTCTGGGCGCAGAGCGACGTCACCCTGAAGACGACCAAGCAACTCACCGCACTCACCGTCCAGTTGAAGGTCAAGCAGACCGGCGGGGTCACCTCATCGGGCGCCTGGCGCTCGCTGCCCGAGCAGGACTTCACGCAGACGGTGACAGAACAGGACGGCTTCCTGGTCTACACATGGGTGCTCAAGGAGGGCCGTACGGTCGCGGTCGGGGACTGGGTCTTCGCCGGGCAGTACGACCATGAGCACGGCGGACGGGACGCCAAGGACGACAGCTACTCGGCGGCGGGCACGGCGGCCGGCCAACAGCTCGCCGTGAAGGGCGACTTCGCGGCGCGGAAGTCGTAGGCAGAAATCTCAAGCGGGCGGCAACCCTTTCTCCACCGGTGACGACCAAGAGGCGCAAGGTTCCTCTCGCACGGAGTCACACGGAGCAAGTCGCTTGAGCACGCACAAGAAGCACCTCACCCGCAGGCGGGTGCTCGGGGCCTCCGCGATCGGTGCCGCCGCCACCGGCGCGGCCGTCGCGGGCGGCACCGGTCTCCTCTCGTCCGCCTCCGCCGCCGCGTTCGGATACACCGACGACGGCTCCAACTACGTGATCACCACGGGCGGTTCACTCGTCCTCAAGGTCTCCAAGTCGACCGGTGACATCACGTCCCTGGCCTACAAGGGCAAGGAGTACGAGGGCTACGGCGGCATGCACTCGCACGTCGAGTCCGGGCTCGGCGCGTCCACGGTCACCATCAAGCAGTCGGGGTCGACGATCCTGGTGAAGGTCGCGCACGGCGCGATCACCCAGTGGTACGCGGCCCGCAGCAGCGAGAACAACGTCTACCTGTGGACGGACAAGGCTGACGCCTCCTTCACCGCGACCCGGTACATCGTGCGCGTGAAGCCGGGGCTGTTCCCCAACTCCGGTTCGGACGCGTGGGATTCGACCACCGACACGATCATCGAGGCCGGTGACGTCTGGAAGCACCCGGACGGTACGACCCGCTCCAAGCACTACTCGGGCAAGCGGACCATCGACTACGACCACGTCGGCTTCACCACCGGCTCGGTCGGCCTGTACCTGGTCCGCTCCAACCACGAGAAGGCCTCCGGCGGCCCCTTCTACCGCTCACTGCTGCGCCACTCGAACGAGGGCGGGGCCGGGCTGTACGAGATCCTGCACTACAACGAGGCCCAGACGGAGCCCGAACGCTTCGGTCTGCAGGGCCCGTTCGTGGTGACGTTCACGGATGGCGGTACGCCCTCGTCCTCGCTCTCCGCGGCGAACCTCGACACCTCCTGGGTGGACTCGCTGGGCATCACAGGCTGGGTCGGCAAGGCGGGGCGGGGGAAGGTGGCGGGCGTCGGCCTGAAGGGCATGGACGCCAACTACCCCTACACGGTGGCCTTTTCGAACACCGACGCGCAGTACTGGGCGAAGACCGCGGCCGGCACCGGCGCGTTCTCCTGCAAGGGGATGCTGCCGGGGACGTACACCCTGACCGTCTTCAAGGGTGAACTCGCCGTGCACACCGGGTCCGTGGCGGTGACGGCGGGCGGTACGACGTCCCTGCACACCCTGAGCATCACGGGTGACCCGTCCGACGCGGCGTCCGTATGGCGACTCGGCAACTGGGACGGCACACCAGGGGAGTTCAAGAACGCCGACCTGATGACGTACGCGCACCCCTCCGACACCCGCGCGGCGAAGTGGACCGGCAACGTCACGATCGGCAGCGGGAGCGAGGCCGCGTCCTTCCCGGCGTACATCTGGAAGGACGTCAACAACGGTGTCCTCATCTACTTCAAGCTGAACGCGGCACAGGCCGCCGCCGCGCACACGCTGCGGGTCGGGGTGACGACGGCCTACATCAACGCCCGTCCCCAAGTGACCGTGAACGACTGGGTTTCGACGATCCCCACCCCTCCCGCACAGCCCTCGACGCGCGATCTCACCACGGGTTCGTACCGCGGAAACAACCACACGTTCGTTTTCAACGTCCCTTCCAGTGCGTGGAGTTCGGACGCGACGCAGTACAACGTCCTGAAGATCAATGCCGTCAGTGGTTCGACGGGCTCGGGCTTTCTCAGCCCGGGCACGTCGTTCGACTGCATAGACCTGCTGACCTGAGCCCCCCTCGGTCAGCAGAGCAACGCCCCTGCCGGTGACGACCGGCGGGGGCGTTGTGCCGTGGTGGCACGACGCGGGCAAGGACGGCATCGTCACCGACGTGACGGGCGACGGAACGTACGTGCTGGGCCCCGTCCACATGTGGGCAGCCACTTGGACGGCTCCCAGCGACGAGAAGCTGGAAGTCACCCTCACCCGCGAGGAGCGGAACAAGCAGCATCGGGAACTGGGTTGGTGACTCGTCCCAGAGACCCACCCTCACGAGGCAGAAGCCACCACAGGGAGAGGAGGCCCCGGTCGACTCGCAGCCACCGGGGCCTCTTCGCGCGTCAGCTCTGCGCGTCGTCCCGTGAAAAGCGGAGTCCGCGGTGAGGCACGTCAGTCCATCGTCGCGCCGATGGTCGTAGACCCCGTCGTAAGAAACGTCGTCGACGGCAGCGTCCCGCTCGACGAACGGGCGCCGTACGCCGTCGTCGCGTCCGTCGACTTGAAGGACGGGATAGTGACGCCGCCGTCCCAGTTGTTCGCGGCGGAGACCGCGGACGAACCCAGCGTGTCCGAGCCCCCCTTGTTGCCGACGGCGAGGTTGCGGGCGAGGCGGGACTTGCTGGAGGCGAAGAAGAAGCCGGCCTCGGTGTTGGAGTAGGCGGTGTTGCGGTTGAGGACGATCGCGCCGGTGTTGGAGTTCTCGGTGAAGCCGTTGAGGGCGTTGTCCCAGGCCGCGTTGTCGTTGACGACGTGCGCGACCGAGACGCCTCCGCCGCCCAGCTTGAAGCCGTTGCCGTTGCCCTCGAACGCGGAGTCGTTCCAGCGGTTCTTGCCGTTGCCGAAGGCCCAGGAGTGCTCGATGGTGACCGGCGAGGAGAACTGCCACAGGTCGAGGCCGTCGTCCGAGTTGTTGTAGAGGCGGGCACCGGTGACCTTGTTGCCGGTGCCGGAGCCGAACTTGATGGCGATGCCGTCGGCGTTCTGGCCGTGCCCGGCGGCGTCGTAGTTGCCGTAACTGTCGAGGTTCTGCACGAGGTTGTTCGTGGTGCCGTCGCCGCGCAGGGTAAAGCCGGAGTCGCCGTTGTTCGCCGTCACCAGGTTCTTGAAGATGCCGCCGACCGAGGAGGTGGCTACGAAGCCCTGCGCCGGGGAGTCCTGGAAGGTGAGGTTCTGGACCGTCCAGTAGTCGCCGTAGATACCGGCCAGCCACTGCCCCGCGGGCAACTTGGAGCCGTCGATCTTCACCTTCTCCGTGCCGTACGCCTCCAGCGTGATGCGGGCCGAACTGGTGCCGTCCGCCGTGGACTTGAGGGTCGCGGCCGGGGTGTAGGTGCCTGCCCTGACCTGGATGACCGTCCCCGCCGTGGCGTTGGCGACGGCCGACTCCAGCTGGCCGGTGGTGGACACGGTGACCGCCGACGAAGCGGCTTGCGCGCCGCCGCTGTTGAGGCCGAGGTAGACGCCGCCCGCCCCCGAGGCGACGGCCACCGCGGCGGCGATCGAGAGGGTGCGGGTCCTGCGGTGGCGTCCGGTGCTCGTACGCACGGCGTTGGTTCCTTTCCTGGATGGCGAGGACGAAACGGGCCGGAGGGGCCGCCCCGGCCCGTTTCTGGTCACTGGTCGCCACCGCGGCCGGAATGGGTTGCCGTGAACCTCGGGAAAAGAAGCGAAACTTTCGAACCGTCCGGTCCCAAGCGCGCCGATTGACGTGCTGTACCGCGCTGGTGACACTCCGAAGGCCCGTCCCCGCGCACTCAGGAGCACCGCCCGTGACCCACCCCCAGTACGCCGGCTACCTCTTCGCCTACTTCACCGGCGAGGGCACCGCCGACGGCGAGCAGATCCGCTACGCCCTCAGCCGAGGCAACGACCCTCTGCACTGGCGGGAGTTGAACGCCGGGCAGCCCGTGCTGACCTCGACGATCGGGGAGAAGGGGCTGCGCGATCCGTTCGTGATCCGGTCCCCGAGCGGCGACAGGTTCTACCTGATAGCCACCGATCTGCGGATGTACCGGAACAGCAGCGGGAGTTGGGACGACGTCCAGCGGCACGGCAGCAAGTCGGTGATGGTCTGGGAGTCGACCGACCTGGTGCACTGGACCGGCCGGCGGTTGGTGAAGGTGGCCCCGGAGAACGCGGGCAACACCTGGGCCCCGGAGGCCCATTGGGACGACTCGCTCGGTGCATACGTCGTCTTCTGGGCGTCGAAGCTGTACGCCGACGACGACCCCGGCCACACCGGCTCGACGTACAACCGAATGATGTACGCGACCACCGAGGACTTCCGCGCCTTCAGCGCGCCGAAGGTCTGGGACGACCCGGGCCACTCGGTGATCGACTCAACTGTCCTGAAGGACAAGGGCACTTACTACCGCTACACCAAGGACGAACGCGCCCCGTCCTCCAACTCCCCCTGCTCGAAGTTCATCACCGGCGAGAAGTCGACCTCGCTGACCTCCACGTCGTACGCCTTCGTGTCCGAGTGCATCGGCAGCGGTGCGATCGAGCGGGGTGAGGGGCCGACGGTGTTCAGGTCCAACACCGAGGAGAAGTGGTACCTGTTCGTCGACGAGTACGGGCTGCGCGGCTACGTCCCCTTCGAGACCACCGACCTCGACTCCGGCAGGTGGACCCCGTCCACGGACTACCAACTCCCGGCAAGTCCGCGGCACGGCACGGTACTTCCGGTGACGCAGGCCGAGTACGACCGATTGCTGGCCGCGTATCCGGTCACGCCGACGTCGGTCGTGGACGCGACGGCGCACGGGCAGGAGGGGTACGCGATCGTCACGGAGGCCGCGTCGAAGGTCGTGCTGCCGATGCAACCGGGCGCGGATCTGCGGCACTTGGCGCCGACCCTCTCCATCGGATCGGGCGCGAAGGTCAGCCCGCCCTCCGATACGCCACGCGACTTCCGCGAGCCGCAGTCGTACACGGTCACGGCGGTGGACGGGACGAGCCGTACCTGGACGGTGGAGGCGGTGCCGACGCGAAGTCCTGTGCTGCCGGGGCTGACCGCCGACCCGGACGTGCACTGTCTGGACGGCCAGTACTGGATCTACCCGACGAGCGACGGCTACGCGGACTGGGGTGGGACCAGCTTCAAGGCGTACTCCTCAAAGGACTTGGTCCACTGGCGGGACCACGGAGTGATCCTCGACCTGGGGCCCGACGTCTCCTGGGCCGACAAGAACGCGTGGGCGCCGGCGGTCGCGGAGCGCGACGGGACGTACTACTTCTACTTCTGCGCCGAGCAGCGGATCGGGGTCGCGGTGGCGGACTCGCCCGCGGGCCCCTTCAAGGACGCGCTGGGCCAACCCCTCGTAGGGAAAGGAAAGTTGGCGGGCCAGATGATCGACCCGGCCGTCTTCACGGACGACGACGGGCAGTCGTATCTCTACTGGGGCAACGGGCACGCGTACGTGGTGCCGTTGAACGACGACATGACGTCGTACGACGCGACGAAGGTGAAGGACATCACGGCGGGCGACTTCCGTGAAGGGTCCTTCGTGGTGAAGCGGCAGGGGACGTACTACTTCATGTGGTCCGAGGACGACACCCGCAGCGAGAACTACCACGTGGCCTACGCGACGGGACCGTCCCCGCTCGGTCCGTGGACCGAACGGGGCACGATCCTGTCCAAGAACCCCGAGTACGGCATCCTGGGCACCGGCCACCACTCCGTGGTGAACGTTCCGGGGACCGACGACTGGTACATCGTCTATCACCGGTTCGCCCTGAACGGGCCGGGAAAGCCTGGTGGGGACGGCACGCACCGGGAGACCACCATCGACCGCCTGCGGTTCGCGGCGGACGGGGCGATCCGGCCGGTGGTGCCCACCCTCGGGTCGATCAGCCCCGTACGGACCACCCGTACGAACTAGCTGACGAAGTAGGTCGGGTTGGGGATCTTGTACGTCTTGTCGGCGTAGCCCCCGTCCAGGTCCGAGTACTGGTCGCCGAAGTTGGCGATGATGTTGTACCCGAGGTCCTCGATGTGCTTCCGGGTACCGGACTTGTACTGCACGGTGGTGCAGGTCCAGGTGCCCGGGGTGGCGCAACTGCTCAGGTAGGACGGCGGGTTGTCCGCGTCCTTCAGGAACATGTGGTCGGCGTCGAGGTTGACGTCGGCGCCGACCTTCGTCAGGTTGTCGACCGCGTAGGTGCGCTGCGACTCCTTCAGACCCGAGTTGTAGAAGACCGTCACGCCCTTGGACGCGGCGTACTTGACCAGCTCGGGGGTGCCGAAGACCTCCGGGCGGTTGGCCTGGGCGACGTACGCGGCCCAAGTGGCCGAGCTGTAGCCGTAGTTGTTCTTCTTCTCGTAGTCGAGGCTGAGCAGCAGCGTGTCGTCGATGTCGAAGACGACCGCGGGCTTGACGCCCTTGTGGTGCTTGCGGACGGCCTCGTCGATGTACTTCTTGGCCGACGCGTCGATGCGCGCCAGGTCCTTGGCGTACGGGCTGGTCGCCGAGGCCTGGTACACACCGCCGCTGTCGAGCGCGGTGCCGTAGTAGGTGTCGATGTCCTTCGACAACAGGCCGATGTTGTACGGCTCGTGCGTCGAGTTCGCCGTGGACTGACCGGCGGTGGCGACACCGGTGCCGTACAGGGCGGCACCGGCGACGACACAGGCGGCGCCGAGGGCGGCCGCTCTAAGGGACTTCCGCATGGGATCTCCGGATCTGGTTGATGAGTGATGCACCAGGTCAGGGACTGTCTACGCGCATCACACCTCGGACGCGAGGACCTTTATCCGATCGATACGTAATCCACAGGGCGGGGAATTACCCGCGCATGGGGCGCACTTGACCTTCCCTTGGTCGGCTTCTCCTAGGGTCGTGCACGCGACTGCGAACGGGGGAACGCGCGATGGGTGACGGCAAGGACCCGGCCAAGGTCCTCGACATCAAGACCGCCGATATCAAACGGGCGGCACCGGACTTCCAGACGGCGGCAGTTGATCTGGGCAAGGCGCTGACCGCGCTCGTGAAGTCCCTCGACGGGCTGGGCGAGCCCTGGGGAAACGACAAGCAGGGCAAGGAGTTCGGCGACTCCTACAAGCCGTTGCAGAAGAAGATCGAGGGCGCGGCGGGCACGCTGGTGCTCGGTCTGACGAGCATTCACGAGGCGATGGCCGACATGGCGGACGGTCATGTCGACAACGACGAGTTGATCGCCGGGATGTTCACCGAAGTGAAGGTCACGAAGTCGGACGGTGCCGGTGAGCGTTGAGGACGAGGCCCGGAAGATCCTGCTCCATCTGGGCATGTGGTGGCCGGAGGCCGACTCCGGGAAGCTGCGGTCGGCGGCGACGGCCTGGCGTACGTTCGCGGGCGCCGTGGACGATCTGCGCGGTCCGGTGCAGCAGAGCGCGTCGTCGATCATCCACAACAACACCGGTGAATCGATCGAGGCATTCGACAAGTTCTGGGGCCGCTACGCGCAGAACTCCAAGGGCAAGGACAGCGGCTGGCTGAAGGACCTCGCCGACTCCGGGCGTGAAATGGCCACGGCGCTCGAGAAGTTCGCCGACGCGATCGACGACGCCATCAACAAGCTCTGGACGCAGATCGGTATCGACGCGGCCGTGATCGCGGGCGGGGTGGCGCTGGCGTTCTTCACCGCGGGCCTGGCCTCCGGCGCGGCCGTGGCGGCGGCCGATCTGGTCATCGAGTTCGGTGCCGGTCTGGGCGTCGCCGTCTCCACGACGATCGCCGAGATCGCCGGGGGCACGCTGGTGGCCGCGGCCTTCGGCGGGATCGAGTCGGTGACGGTCGACCTGGCCGTGGCCCAGCCCCTGAAGATCGCGACCGGACTCCAGCAGGGCTTCAGCCTCGACGAGGTCAACCAGGCAGCCAAGGACGGCATGATCTTCGGCGGCGCGCTGGGCGCGGGCGGCGGGGTCGTCAAGGCGGGCATCGAGGGCGCGTTCAGCGACACGACACCGGTGTTCCTGCGTCCGGCCTCGCTCCGCCCGAACCTGGTGGAGCTGGGCCCGGCGGCCCGCAACTCCGAGCGCACGCCCTGTGTCGGCGAGCCGATCGACGTGGCGACCGGCGCGATGCTGATGACCGCGACGGACCTGGCACTGCCGGGCGCGCTCCCCCTGGAGTTCACCCGCACACACCTCTCCTCCTACCGCGGCGGCGTCTGCTTCGGCCCGACCTGGATATCCACCCTGGACGAGTGTCTCCAGATCGACGGCGAGGGCGTGGTGTTCGCGGCGGCCGACGGCATGCGCCTGGTCTACCCGGTGCCGGAGCCGGGCGTGCCGACGATGCCGGTGAAGGGTGTGCGCTGGCCCCTGGAGTGGGACGGCAAGCCGGACAGCGCGATGACGGTCAGCGACCCGGCGACCGGTGTGGTCCGCACGTTCGGCGCCCCCGTCCCGTCCCCGACCTTCGGCGTCTTCCACCTGGCGCTGGACTCCTGGAGCGACCGCAACGGCGCCCGCATCGACGTCGAACGCGACGACGAGGGCGTGCCGTTCGGCCTCCGCCACTCCGGTGGCCACTACCTCGCCGTCGACACGATCGGCCCTCGCATCACCGCCCTGCGCCTGCTCGACGAACCCCCCTCGCGCTACGGCCCCGAGGGCCCGGTGGGCGAGGGCACGGTCGTCATGCGCTACGGCTACGACGGCGCCGGCAATCTGACGGAGGTCGTCAACTCCAGTGGGGAACCACTGCGGTTCGCGTACGACGACCAGGGCCGGGTCACCAAGTGGACCGACCGGAACGGCACTTGGTTCTGCTACGTCTACGACGACCGCGGCCGGGTCGTCCGCACCGAGGGTGTGGACGGCATCCTGTCCGGCACGCTGGCCTACGACGACACGGCGCGCACGACGACGTACACCGACTCGCAGGGCCGTGTCTCCACGCACCGCCACAACGCGGAGGGCCTGGTCGAGGAGGAGACCGACCCGCTGGGCAACGTCACGCGGACACGGTGGGACGAGCACGGCTGCCAACCCCTCACGGTCACGGACCCGCTGGGCCGGACGACCCGCTACGGCTACGACGACGCGGGCAACCTCACCGAACTCACCCTGCCCGACGGCTCGTCGGCGCGGGCCGAGTACAACGCGCTCGGCCTCCCGACGGAGGTGGTGGAGCCGGGCGGGGTGGTGTGGCGGCACACGTACGACGAGCGGGGCAACCTGCTCACGACGACCGATCCGACCGGCGCGGAGACCCGCTACGCGTACGACGCGTCGGGCCACCCCACGGAGATCACGAACGCCCTCGGTCACACCCGTACGGTGGCGTACGACACGGGCGGGCTGCCCGTCGCCCTGACGGACGAGCTGGGTCACACGACGTCGATCCGCCGGGATTCCTTCGGCCGGGTCACCGCGGTGACCGACCCGCTGGGCCACACCACCCGAATGGGCTGGACCCCGGAGGGCAGGCCGTCCTGGCGCGAACTGCCCGACGGGGCAAGGGAGTCGTGGACGTGGGACGGGGAGGGCAACCTGCTCGTCCAGACCGACGCCGCGGGCAACACCACGCAGCACTCCCCGACCCACTTCGACGTGCCCGCCGCACGGATCGACCCGGACGGCGCGCGATACGCGTTCTCGTACGACACCGAGCTGCGGCTGACGGGCGTCACCAATCCGCAGGGACGGACGTGGTCGTACACGTACGACGAGGCCGGGCGGCTGACCGCTGAGACGGACTTCAACGGACGCACGCTGACGTACGCGCACGACGGCGCGGGACGGCTGACCTGCCGTACGAACGGGGCCGGGGAGACGCTGCGTTTCACCCGCGACACGGTGGGGCGCGTGGCCGCGCAGCACGCCGACTCGGGCGTGGTCACGACGTACGCGTACAGCCCGGACGGCAGGCTGTGCCGCGCGGCCAACTCCGATGCCGAGGTCGTACTTGAGCGCGACGCGGTGGGTCGGGTGCTGTCGGAGACGGTGAACGGGCACCGCACCACGAACGCCTTCGACGCCCTCGGGCGTCGCAGCAGGCGCGTGACACCGTCTGGCCTGGCGTCGGACTGGACCTATGACGCGGCGGGCCGTCCGCTCGGCCTGGAATCGTCCGCTGGTGCGCTGGACTTCTCCCACGACGCGGCGGGACGCGAGACCGAACGCCGGATCGGTACGGAGGTGACGCTGACGCAGAGCTGGAGTCCGAAGGGACTGCTCACCGGACAGTCCCTCACCTCCACGTCGCAAGCGGCCGGCCCGGAACGCCTGTTGCAGCATCGCACCTACACCCACCGTGCCGACGGGTACATCACCGAGATCCGCGAACTCACCTCCGGCACACGCCGCTTCGACCTCGACGCCATGGGCCGGGTCACGAGGGTGCGCGCCCACGGCTGGACCGAGACCTACGCCTACGACACGGCGGGCAACGTGGTGAGCGCGACCGCCCCCGGCCACCAAACCCCTGACCCGCACGACTTCGACGGCACCCTCATCCGCTCGGCGGGCCGCACCACGTACGAGCACGACGCGCAGGGCCGCCTCGTGCGCAGGACTCACAGGCTTCTCAGCGGCCAGAACCGTACGTGGACCTACGAGTGGAACACCGAGGGTCGTCTGACCGAGGTGGTCACCCCGGACGGCAGCCGCTGGCTGTACGCCTACGACCCGCTCGGCCGCCGTATCTCCAAGTACCGCGTGGCGGACGACGGTTCGGAGAGCGAACGTACCGAGTTCTCGTGGGACGGCACCTGTCTGGCCGAACAGCGGGGCCCGGACGGCCTGGTCACCACCTGGGACTACGAACCGGGGACTCCGCGCCCGGTGGCCCAGACCCTCCACGAGCCGTCGGCCCCCGTCGCCAACGCGTCGTTCCTCGCACGGCTGGCGGAGGAGACGCATCCCGCGCACACGGCCCGTTTCCACGCCGTGGTCACGGACGCCGTCGGCACGCCCATGGAACTGGTGTCCGCGACCGGGGAGTTGGTCTGGCAGCACCGCACCACCCTGTGGGGCACGGGCCTCCCGACTCCTGGGGACGACAGCGCCGCAGTCGACTGCCCACTGCGGTTTCCGGGGCAGTACGCCGACCCCGAGACGGGGCTGCACTACAACCTGCACCGCTACTACGACCCCGAGACCGCCCGGTACATCAGCCCCGACCCGCTGGGGCTGGAGCCGGCGAGCAATCACCACAGTTACGTGCACGCTCCGCTCACCTGGGTCGACCCACTCGGTCTCTCACCCTGCAATTACGGTACGGACGACCTGTATTCAAGCGCCACCACCATCAAGAAGGGCCAACTCTCCCCGGCGGGCAGGGCACTGCAGAAACACGGCGACCCAAGCCCGGGAAACCTGGCCAAACGAGGCCAGGCACATGTCGACCTGTACAATTTCGGCAAGGTCACCAATAGCGAACGGACCGAGATCGCCAACGAGATGATCGAGGACATCCTCACCGATCCGAATGTGGTGGAGAAAGTCAACACGTCGGCCCAGACTCAATACGGTGGCATCACCAGGGATTTCAGAGTCCCTGGCGGCTGGGGTGCGCGATGGAGCTGGCGTGGAGGTCAGCTCACCTTCGAAGGGTTCCTGTAATGGCGGGGCAACACCAGGGCGAACCGATGTACCGGCCGGAGGACTTCGTCGCCGACGGAGCTTTGCGCGACGTATGTGTACTCGACGCCGTACTCGACGACTGGCAGCACATGTTCAGCGGGTTGCGGACGGTGCCGGGCCGGCATGTCTTCACCTGGACGCTCGCCGACGCGACGGATACCGGTATTCCCGAGGCCTCCGCGGTGTGGTCGCGACTCGACGAGGACCCCGAGGAATCGGTGAGTCTGGCGATCGAAATCGGCGGTATGTGGTTCACGTGCTACTTCTTCGACATCGAGGAAATCGAGTTCACCTTCGATCCGGCCGACGTCGTGGACCAGGAGACATTTGCGCCTGTTCGCGATTTCGTGAAATGGCTGGGGAACTCGACAGGCCGAGAAGTCGTCGTCACCATGGAGGGAAACGACCACGCCGCCATGCCTGCTCTGATTCGGTGGCAACGCTGACGTGGGCCCGGCCGCCCCTGTGTGACACCTCGACCGGGCCCCCAGCACAGGTCAGTTCATCGTCGCGCCGATCGTCGTGCTCCCCGTCGTCAGGAACGTCGTGGACGGGAGCGTGCCGCTCGACGAGCGGGCGTTGTACGTCGTCGACGCGTCCGTGGAGATGAAGGACGGGGTGGAGATGCCGGAGTCCCAGTTGTTGCCGGACGAGGTGACCGCGGAACCCTTAGTGACCGAGCCGCCGCCGTTGCTCACGGCGAGGTTCTTGCCGAGTTTGGCGGAGCTGGTGGCGAAGTAGTAGCCCCACTTGCTGTTGGCGTACGCGGTGGTGCGGTTGATGACGAGGGCACCGGTGTTGGAGTTCTCGGTGAACCCGTTCCCCGCGTTGCCCCAGGCGGCCGAGTTGTTGATGACGTGCGCGACGACCTCGCCGTCACCGCCCAGCTTGAACCCGTTGCCGTCACCCGCGAACGCCGAGTCGGACCACCGGTTGACGCCGTTGCCGAAGGACCAGGTGTGCTCGACGGTGACGGGCGTGGAGAAGGACCAGAAGTCGATCCCGTCGTCCGCGTTGTTGTACAGCCGCGCCCCGGTGACGAGGTTCCCGCTGCCGGAGCCGAACTTGATGGCGACCCCGTCCGCGTTCTCGCCGTGCGTCGCGGCGTCGTAATTGCCGTACGAGTCAAGGTTCTTGACCGTGTTGTTGACGGTGCCGTCGCCGGTGAGCGTGAAGCCGGAGTCGCCGCCGTTGATGGTCTTGTCGTTGCTCCAGTTGGTGCCGGTGCAGGACTGGCAGACGACCGCGCTGTCCGGGGAGTTCTGGAAGGTGAGGTTGGAGACGTTCCAGTAGTCGGCCGTCAGCTTGAAGATCCAGGATCCCGACGGCAGTGACGAACCGTCGATCTTGACCGTCTCCGAGCCGTACGCGGTGAGCGTGACCGGTGACGACGACGTGCCGTTCGTCGTGGACTGGAGGGTCGCCGTCGGGTAGTACGTGCCGCCGCGCACCTGAATGACCGTGCCGGCGGTGGCACTTGAGATCGCGCTGGTCAGTTCGGCCGTCGTGTCGACGACGACCGTGGCGGCCTGCGCCTGGGTGGGGAGGACGGCCAGCCCGGCGCCGAACGCCAGGACTGTGCCGAGGGTGAGAGCGGTACGACGAGACATAGGAGTGCGGTCCTTTCGTCGTTCTCTGTTTGTTCCGTTGCGGATGGGGGATTTCAGGGACGCCAGTCACCGAGGTACGTCGCAGGGGTGTGCAACTTGGCCTCGGCGAAAGTGAGTTGGGGACGGTTTTCCGCGACGGTGATCACGGAACCCGGTCCCGTGTTGCGGTACTCGTGGAAACGCATCGACTGCCAGGGATAGGCGTCACGCATGTTCGTGTAGGGCGCGACCGGGTCGATGCCGGGCCCGATCCGGGTGTCCCGCACGACGAGGGACGGCCAGGCCGTCGTCTCGTACGACGGGACCCACGGCCGGGCCAGCTTGTACGCGGCGTCCTCGGCGCCGGAGGTGATCCGCGAACGGACCGCGAGGATGCCGTGCGGATTGGCACGGGCGGTGGACGGGGCGAAGACCATGCCCTTGGGGGTGAAGGCCACGTCCCGTTGGAGGGTGTGGAAGTGGCAGTCCGCGAAGACGGCCGTGGCCCGCCCGAAGACGAAGTCCACGTCCCCCTCGATGTAGCAGTGGGAGAAGTACTGCCGGTCGAATGCCTCCAGCGCCGAGGTGTCCACGAACAGCGTGTCCTGGTGGGCCAACAGCCGGACGTGCGCGAACCGCGAACGGTCGCCCGTCACATACGCGGCCACCGCCTGCGTCCCCGTGATCTCCGGGTGGTCCGCGCGCAGCCAGCCGTTGGCGAGGGTCAGGTCCCGTACGGTCAGCCCGGGCGCCGCCGACGTGAAGGTCGCGGAGCCCGCCGTACCGTACGTCCCCGAACCGTCCGGCCGCTGCGTCCCGTTGGCGTTGTCGTAGACGATGACGACGTCACGCGGATCGCGGGTGGCACCGCGCAAGGTCAACTCACCAAGCCCCGCAGGTACGTTGACGACCTCCCGGTATGTCCCCGGGTGTACGACGATCGTCCAGCCGCCGCCCTCCACCGCGTCCACGGCCGCCTGCACCGAGTCTCCGGGCCGGACATGCAGGACATGCCGCCGGTCGAGCGCTACGGCGGGCGCGGCACCGGCGGCCACCAGACCACCGGCGATCCCCGTCAGGAGGGCGCGTCTGCGCAGGGCCATCTCAGCGCCTCCGCCCCGGCGTCCAGTCGCCCAGATACGCCTCCCGGGTCGCCGACTCGGCCTGATCGGCGGCGAGTTGGGGCCGGTTCTCCGGGATGCTGATCACGGCACCCGGGCCCGTGTTCCGGTACTCCGCGAACCGCTGGCTCTGCCAGGGATAGGTGTCAGACATGTTGGTGTACGGCGCGACCGCGTCGATCCCCGCGCCCAGCACCGTGTCCCGCACGGTGAGCATCGGATGGGCGGTGGTGTCCGAACCGGGCACCCAGGGCCGGGCCAACTTGTAGTAGGCGTCCGGGGCTTGGCTGCTCACGCGGCTGTGCGTCACCAGGTATCCGCGCGGGTTCGCGACCGCCGTGGAGGGCGCGAAGACGAAGCCGTACGGCGCTGTCGCCAGGTCGGTGCGGTTCAGGGTGCGGAAGTGGCAGCGGTCGTAGACGGCTGTGGCCCGCCCGAAGACGAAGTCGACGTCTCCCTCGACGTAGCAGCGCGCGTAGTACTGGCGGGCGAAGACACCGAGCGCCAAGGAGTCGGCGTACAGGGTGTCCTGGTGGCCGAGGAAGTGGCAGTCGAAGAACGCCGAACGGTCGCCCTGCACCTTGATCGCGACCGCCTGCGTACCGGTGATCTCGGGGTGGTCGGCGCGCAGCCAGTCGTTGGCGAAGGTGATCCGGCGGGCCGTGAAACCGTCGGTGCGGATGAGCGTGGTGGCCGAGCCGGAGGTGCCGTAGGTACCCGAACCGTCGGGTTTCTGCGTCCCGTTGGCGTTGTCGTAGACGATGACGACGTCCTGCGGGTTCTCGCTCGCGCCGATCCAGGTCATCTCCGAGGCAGCCTCGGTGAGTTGGCCGGTCGCCGGGTCGGTGACTCCGGCGGTGACCGTCTCCCGGTAGACGCCGGGCGCGATGACCAGGGTGTACCCGGGGGCGGTCGCGGCGGTGACCGCGGCCTGGACGGCGGTGAAGTCACCCCGGCCGCGCGGGTCGACGTACAGGGTGAGCGGGGTGAGGCGCGCGGCCGGCGAACCGTACCGGCCGAACGGGCGCGGCCCGCCGACGGCGAGAGCGGGGACGGCGGTGAGGCCGATCGCGGCGCCCGCGCCGGCGCTCGCCATGAGGAATCCCCGTCTGGACAGGGAGAGTTGGAGAGGGTGGTGCGAGGGCATGCGGGTGCTCCTTCGCGGTGCGGTGCGATGTGGCTGGCGGTACGTCCTTGAGGTGTGGGGGGTGGGGGGTGGCCGGGCCGGTCACGGTGAACCGGCCCGGTGGGCACGGCGGTTGGTCAGCGCAGGCGGCCCGCCCCCGCGCCCCGGTCGACGATGAACGGCACGGCCTTCGCGGGGTCGATCTTCGTGCGCAGGGTCGGTGTCCAGCCCGCGCCGGACTGCAGGATCTCGGTCGGCACGCCCGCGTTGTGGACGGCGATCAGGTCGGTGAGCTTGCCGTTGACGTAGTTGTCGTCGGCGGTGAGCGGCGCCTCGGACCACTTCTTGAGGATGGTGGCCTCGGAGATACCGGCCGGGACCGTGAACGCGTTGTGCTCCGCGACGAGTTGGGACTCCAGGCCGATGCCGTAGCTGTATCCGTAGCCCGTCTCGGCGACGAAGTGGTTGTTGTACGAGTCGACTTGGCCGAAGCGGACGCGGGGTGCGCGCTCGACGAGGTTGGAGAACAGGTTGTGATGGAGCGTCACCTTCAAGTGGCCCCGGTCTACGGCGGCCGTGGAGGCGCTGTCGCTGTTGCCGATGAGGATGGTCTTGTCGTGGTCGGCGAAGACGTTCCAGGAGGCGGTGACGTAGTCGGCGCCCTTGACGACGTCGAGTTCGCCGTCGTGCTGCTCGAAGATCCGCCCGAAGTAGGTGGGCAGCGAGCTGTCCGGGTGGTCGCCGTCGGTGAACGTGTTGTGGTCCAGCCAGACATGGGTGGAGCCGTAGATGACGGCGCTGTCGTACTCGGAGTTCCAGTTGCCGGTGTCGCCGTCGGTCGGGTCCCACTGCGGGAAGCAGTCCAACGGGCTCTCGAAGGCCAGGTTCCGGACAACGACATTGTCGACAGCCTTGATCTGCAGGCTGGCGCCCTTGAAGCCGGCGTTCCCGCCGATGCCGATGATGGTGGTGTTGGCGGGGACGAACGCCTCGATGGCGGCCTGCTGGCCGGCGGCGGAGACCCGGCGCAGGCCCTCGGGGCTGTCGGCGGGTTCGTTGTCGAGGTTCCGGTCGTAGCCCCAGACGGCGGGGTCGTAGGTGGCGAGGTACTGGGCGAAGTCGTAGCCGGGCGCGGCGAAGGAGTCGCAGCCCTCGGCGTTGGCGTCGATCGTGCCCTTGATTCTGATGATCTTCGGCGCGGTGCCGCCGGCGGCCAACGCGGCCTTGAAACCAGCCCAGTTGGTGACGGTGTAGACGTGCTCGGCGGTCGCGTTCGCTCCACCGCTGGTGCCGGTGCCGTAGGAGGCCCAGCCGTCACCGGCGCCGAGGGTCTCGCGGGCGAGGCTGCGCGGATGCGCCTGGGCGGTGGTGCCGGTGAGGGCGAGAGCCAGTGCTGTGCAGCCCACGAGCGACGCTATGACGCGTCCATGACATTTATAAGTACGCACTGTGCGGGTCTCCTTGCTCAGAGGACCGAGGCGTCCGTCGCCTCGGGCCAGGTGATCCAGGACGTGGGAATCTCGTCGTGCAGCCGGACGACGTCACGCGGCGCGAGCACCCGGCTGCGCGTCAACTCCCGCGCCACGAGCCGCGCCACGGCGATCGCACCGGGCGGATTGAAATGCGTGTTGTCCTGCTCGGTGTCGGTCCAGTTGAAGTAGACCTTCGTCTCCTCCACCCCGAGCCGCTGCCACAACGCGAGCGACAACGCCTCGATGTCGAGCAAGGCGACGCGTTCCTGCTGGGCGAGCGCACGCATCGCCGCCGGGTAATCGCCGTGCGTCGGCAACGCGTTGCCGTCGACGTCGAACCTGCGGCGCTCGACGGGGGTGGCGAGCACGGGCCGGGCGCCATGAGCCCGGGCCCCTGCGATGTAGAGCCGCAGATAGTCCTGGTACGTCGTCCAGGGCTCCGTATAGCGGGTGGGGTCGGCGGTCTTCTCGTCGTTGTGCGCGAACTGGACGAGAAGAAAGTCACCGGGCCGGACGGCAGCGAGAATCGCGTCCAGCCGCCCCTCATCGACGAAGCTCTTCGAACTCCGCCCATTTACCGCCTGGTTGGAAACCTTCACCCCCTTGCGCAGAAAGAAGGGAAGGGCCATGCCCCACCCGGTTTCCGGAGCTTCGGTGGCGTACTTCTGGGCGGCGGTGGAATCACCGGCGATGTAGAGAGTCCGGTCCCGTCGAACACCGCCACCACGTAAGGGAACGGCGGCAAGAGCACCTAACGCGACTTGCCTACGGGTAAGAGACACGATTGGCTCACCTCTCGGCTTTTGTCTTGTGTCTTTAGGGGCGCGGGGAACTGCGCGACCAGCCACAACGGACCCGCAGTCCCCCACAACCGAAACCACCCGACCCCAGGGCTCAGTGGTTCTGCTTCCAGTCCGCCTGCGCCGTGTTCAACTGGTCGGCCAACGTGTCCAGAAACTCCTTAGCCGTCACCTTCCCCAACAACAGCTTCTGGAAGTTCGGCTCGTTGTCCGCCTTGGAGATCGTGTTCCAGTCCGGCAGGTAATACGGCAGCTGCACAATCTTCGTGTCGGCCCCGTTCAACGCCTCCGCCGCCAACTGCGTGGGCTCGGACTTCTGAATCCACGCCGCGTCCGCCGCATCCGTGTTGGCCGGAACCTGGCCGGCCGACTCGTTGTACTTGGAGTTCTCCGCCGCGGAGATCGCGAACTCGATGAACTTCCAGGCCGCTTCCTTGTTCTTGCTGGACTTGAACAGACTCAGCCCGTCGACCGGGTTGGAGATCTGCACCCGTGTACCGTCGTCCAGCGTCGGGTTGGGAATTCCCTTGAACTTGTCCGCGCCCAACGCCTTCAAGTGGTCCTGGTACGACCCGAGGTTGTGGCTCAGCATCCCGATCGTGCCGCTGTCCCACTGCGCGACCATCTTCGTGAAGTCGTTGTTGAGGTCGGCGGACGGGGTGTCCTTCTTGAACAGGGCGACGTACTTCGCCAACGCGGCAACGTTCTTGGGGTCGTTGACCGTCGTCTTGTCACCGTTCCAGAAAGACGTGATCCCGGTCTGCCCGTACACCGCGTCGAGGGCCGGCGCGATGGACCCCTCGCCGCCTCGAATGGTGAACCCGAACTTGTTCTTCGCCTTGTCGGTGAGTTTGTCGGCGGCGGCGTAGAACTTCGACCAGGTGGTCGGCGCGTCCAGTCCCGCCGCCTTGAACAGGTCGGTGCGGTACCACAGCGTGCCGTTGTTGGCGGAGGTCGGGATCTGGTACAGGGTGTCCCCACCACCAGCGCTCTTACTGACATCGAGCAGGTTCTGGCTCAACTTGCCGTTCAGGGAACTCGACTTGAGCCGACTGTCCAACGGCTCCAACGCCCCCTGCACCGCGACCTCGGCGAGCACCGCGGTCCCCACACCGCCGACGTCGGGCAGACCGCCGCCCTGGATCGCGGTGTCGTACTTGGACTGGGCACTCGCGGCGGGTATCCCGACGTACTTGACCTTGATGTCGGGGTTCTTCTTCTCGAAGTCCGCGATGATCTGCTTCCAGATGTCGGTACGGACACCGCCGTTGTTGTCCCAGAACGTGATCGTGCCCTTGCCGGACCCCTCGTCACCCTTGTCCCCCGCGGCACCGCTGCCGTTGTCGCCGCAGGCGGTGGCGGTCAGCGCGAGCACGGAGCCCAGGGCGACGGCCATGGCGGCACGCCTGCTTCTGCGGATGCTGGTCTTCATAGGTCGGCTCTCTTCTTGTGGATCCAGCGGAGTGATGGCGGTGTGGGGACTTGGCAGGTGAGTTGACCCAAGGTTCGGCAAGCGCTTGCTACGGAGGTGCGTCATTGCGACTCCCAACAGGCGGATGGACAGGGCGAGTCAGTGGGGCGGCCTTACTGGAGAGAACTGATCCGGAACCGCGTGAAACTGGCCGCGCCGGCATGTCCCGTACCGGCGGGCGCGAGCGCGAAGAGCCCGAGCAGGGCGCCGACCCAGCGCCAGGGGGTGGCGGCGAAGACCTGGCCGGTCGAACGCGGCCCGTCCCCGACGTCGTACGAGAAGCGGCACCGCGCCCCGGCGCCGATCTCGATCCGCAGCCGGACGCGGCCCTCGGGTGCGAGGCACGACTCCCCCGCGTCCCGTTCCCGCTCGGCACCGGGCTCGGCGAAGCGGTGGACGAACATCACCTTCCCGTCCGCGCCCCTCTCCAGCCCGATCCAGCTGTACGCGTCGCCGAGCACGGCCAGTCCGGCCCTCGCGCCCAACTCCTCGCTGTGCAACCGCAGTTCGACCTCGACCGCGACGGGCGTGCCGGGCAGGCGCTGGGTGAGGAGGTTCGGGAGTCGGCGCAGGTCGTCGGCGTCGGCCGAGCGGACACAGGTCAGGCGTAGGCCGTCGCCCGAGTGGTGGGTGGCCCAGCCGTCCTGCGGGTTCGCCGCCCACTGCCACTGACGGCCGTACCGTCCACCGGGGAAGTCGTCGTCGGTGGCGGGCGCGGCGGGCGGCTGCGGCGGGAGGTCCGGTTTCGGGTGTACGGCTACGGGGGCGCCCTCGTCGCCCACGACCGGCCAGCCGTCGTCGCCCCAGCGCATCGGCTGGAGGTGGACAACTCGGCCGTAGGCGCCCCGCTGTTGGAAGTGCAGGAACCAGTCCTCGCCGGACGGGGTGCGCACCCACGCGCCCTGATGCGGGCCGTTGACGTCGGTGTTCTTCTGTTCCAGGACGACCTTTTCCTCGTACGGTCCGAAGAAGCCGCGTGAGCGGAACGCGCCCTGCCAGCCGGTCTCGACTCCCCCTGCGGGGGCGAGGATCCAGAACCAGCCGTCGTGCTGGTGGAGTTTGGGGCCCTCCAGGGTGAACCAGCCGGGGACGCGGTCCGCGTCGACGATCACCTTGCCGTCGTCGAGCAGGGTCGTGCCGTCGGGGTGCATACGGTGGCCGGTGAGGCGGTTCTTGATGCCGGCGCGGGACTTGGCCCAGGCGTGCACGAGGTAGGCCTCGTCGTTTTCGTCGTCCCACAGGGGGCACGGGTCGATGAGGCCCTTGCCCTCCTTGAGGAGGTGCGGGCTGGTCCAAGGGCCGCGTATCTCGGGGGCGTTGACCTGGAAGATGCCCTGGTCGGGGTCGCCCCAGAAGATCCAGAAGCGTTCGTCGTGGTACCTCAACGCGGGTGCCCAGACGCCGCAGTCGTGCCGCGGGGTCCTGAACTCCCGTGCGGGCTCGAGGCGTTGGAGGGCGTGGCCGACCAGGGTCCAGTTGACCAGGTCGCGGGAGTGCAGCAGCGGCAGGCCCGGTACGCGGCCGAAGCTGGACGCGGTGAGGTAGAAGTCGTCGCCGACGCGGATGACGTCCGGGTCGGACCAGTCGGCGTTCAGGACGGGGTTCGTGTACGTCTCGTACGTCACCGGCTGACCGCCTTCCGCACCAGCGCCGTAGCCTCGGCCCGGTCCAGGCGGCCGTCGGCGACGACGGTGACGATCCGTCGGACGACCGTGTCGCCGGGGGCTATCGGCAGCCGCTCGTCCGACGCCAACGACGCGCCCACGCCCGGGTATTCGGCAGTGCGGACGAACCACGGGTCGCGGCGGGAGCGGTCCGTGGCGCCCGCGAAGACCAGCGTCCAGCCGGTGCCGGCGAGCGCGAGCCAGTCGGCGCGGGCGCCGTGGACCTCCGGTTCGCCCTCGTGGTCGGCGGTGAAGACACACGGCGTCTCCGCCTCCTTGCGGGCCCGCCAGAAGAAGCCGCCGTAGGCCGCGCCGGGCCGCCCGTTGGTGGCGGGGCTGCCGATCGAGAGGGGGTCCGGTGTCACGTTGGTGAGCGAGAAGGTGAAGTCCAACGCCCAGGCGGTGTCGGTGAGTTCGGTGGCGGCGACCGTACGGCGTTCACGGAGCAGCTCGGCACCTGAGGCCACCCAGCGCAGTTCCTCTACGAAGCCGTCGGGGTCGCGGAGTTGGAAGGTGGAGTGACGTTGCGCGCCGTGGTTGTCCAATTCCACCGGCCCCTGTTCACGAACGTACGTGCGGCCGCCCCAGAAGTTGTGCCCCTCGACATCGGGAACGGCGACACCGACGCCGAGGTGGTGGGTGTGGTCGACGGGGCTCAGCTCGGTGACCGCCGTGCCGGCCAGGGTGGTGACGGGGTGCAGATACGGGCGCGGGGAGAGCCGGTCGGGCAGCTCGGGCCGGGTGATGTACCGGGCGACCGGGCGGCCCGCGACGCGCAGCACCGGCGTGTCGTGGGTGATCATCAGGTGCTCACCTCTTTCGGTGGGGCCCAGGAGGCGCCCAGCTCGGAGTAGAGGGCGAGGGTGTCGGCCGCCGCCGTGACCAGCGCGTCGATGCCGGGGACGACCCGGCGGTTCTCGGCGGGGATCAGGTGCCAGGCATCGGTGGGCAGCGGGGCCGGGTCGGGGGCCTGCCGGATCGCTTCAACGACCTTCATGAAGGCGCCTGTTGAGTCCGGTTCGACCAACAGCTCGTCGCCGTCGGTGAGATGGGCGACCAGGTTCTCCAGCAGGTCCGTGCTGCCGTACTCGAACTCCTCCGGGCCGTGGCCCGCGCGCTGGAGCAGGACGCGGTCCTGCTTGTACCAGTGGGTGATCCGGCCTTGGCTGCCGTGCACCACCACGTAGGGCTCGCCGGGGTGTTCGGCGCACAGGGTCACGGCGACGGCGACCGGGCGACCCTGGACGGTGGTGACGCGGACGCAGGAGGTGTCGTCGGACTCGATGTCGTTGGCACGCAGGAGTTCGGTCTCGATGCGGACGACGTCCTCGGCGCGGGTCGTGTCGTTGAGAGCGAGGGCGGTGGCGACGGCGTGCGCCAGGGGGTTGGTGAGCACGCCGTCGATCACGTCGACGCCGTTCAGGCGCCGCTTGCCCGCCCAGGGGGCACGCCGGTAGTACGCCTCGTCGCGCGCCCAGGCACCGGCCCCGCCGACCCCGGTCACCGTGCCGATCGCGCCCTTCTCGATCAGCTCCCGGATCCCGGGCACGGCGTGCGAGCCGAGCGACTGGAACCCGATCTGGCAGGCCACTCCGGCCGCGGCGACCCCGTCGGCCATCCGGCGGAACTCGGCGTACGAGGGCGCGGGCGGCTTCTCCAGCAGCAGGTGCACGCCTCGCTTCGCGGCGGCCAGCGCGAGGTCCGTGTGGGTCGGGATCGGGGTGCAGATCACCGCGACCTGGGCGCCGGTGGAGTCGAGGAGGGCGCCGAAGTCGGGTGACTGCTCGGGGAGTTCGCCCCCGAACTCCTCCTCGGTCAACGGTGTCAGTTCGCAGATTCCGGCGAGGCGTACGAGCCCCTTGTCCTGGAGCCGGCGGATGTTCTCGACGTGCCAGCGGCCATGGCCCCGGGCGCCCGCCAGGACGATGGAGACGGGCGGGGCGATAGGCGTGGAGCCGGGTGCGGAGACGGTCGTAGGACCGGTGTTGGTGGTCATGGGATTCTCCCTGCGTCGACGATCTTCGCCAGCAGGGTAAGCGGTTGCCTCATCCCTTCACCGCCCCCGCGCTGAAGCCGGTGATCAGCCACTTCTGGATGAAGGCGAACACGATCACCACCGGTACGGCCGCGACGATGCCGCCCGCGGCGAGCGCGCCGAGGTCGACGCTGTCCGCGCTCATCAGGGTGTTGAGGCCGACCGGGATCGTCTGCTTGCTCTGGTCGGACAGGAACATCAGGGCGAACAGGAAGTGGTTCCAGGCGTGCACGAAGGCGAAGGAGCCGACGGCGATCAACCCGGGCCGCAGCAACGGGAGGACGACGATGCGGAACGCGGTGAGGCGGTTGCAGCCGTCGACCCAGGCGGCCTCTTCCAGGGACTGCGGGACGTTCCGGATGAAGCCGCTGATCAGGATCATCGACAGCGGCAGCTGGAAGACGGTCTCCGCGAGGATGACGCTGCCGAGCGAGTTGATCATCTGGAGCTTGGCGAAGATCTGGAACAGCGGGACCAACAGCAGGGCGCCCGGCACGAATTGGGAGCAGAGCAGGGCCAGCATGAACGCGCGCTTGATCCTGAACTCGAAGCGGGCGAGCGCGTAGCCGCCGGCCAGGGCGACCACCGTGGTGAGGACCAGGGTGGCCACACCGACGTAGACGCTGTTCTGGAAGTAGACGCCGAAGCTGCGCTCGGTCCACACCTTCTGGAAGTGGTCGAGGGTCATCGGCCAGGGCACGAGGGAGGTCGAGCCGGCCGGGCGGAAGGCGAAGAGCAGGATCCAGTAGAAGGGGATCAGGGTGAAGACGAGGTAGATCCCCAGGGGGACGTAGATCTGCCAGCGCGGGACCTCGTCCCAGGCGCGGCGGACCTTGCGCGGCTGCTGCGGTGCGGCGGACTCCTGCTCGCGGGCCGGAGCGATCTCGGTGATCACTTGTCGCCACCTCCGAACTTGCTCAGCCGCAGATAGATGATCGAGAAGAAGAGAAGGATCACGAACGCGACCGTGGTGAGGGCTGAGGCGTAGCCGAAGTTGTGGGCCTCGACGCTGGTGTTGGCGACGTAGAGCGGCAGCGTGGTCGTCTCGCCGGCCGGGCCGCCGCCGGTCAGGGTGTAGAGGAGGTCGACGTTGTTGAACTCCCACACCGCGCGCAGCAGCGTGGACAGCACGATCGCGTCCTTGAGGTGCGGCAGCGTGATGTGGAGGAACTGCTTGAAGCGGCTGGCGCCGTCGACCTCGGCGGCCTCGTAGAGGTCCTTCGACACCGACTGGAGGTCGGCGAGGATGAGGATCGCGAAGAAGGGGACGCCTCGCCAGAGGTCCGCGACGACCGCTGCGGAGAAGACAGTTGAGGGGTCGGACAGCCAACTCGTGCCGTATTGACCGATGCCCATGTCTGCGAGGTAACGGGTCACGCCTGTCTGGGAGTTGTAGAGCAGCACCCAGATCGCGGAGGTCAGTACGCCCGACACGGCCCACGGGGAGAACACCAGCGCGCGGCCGATGGAGCGCCCCACGAACGTCTGGTTGACGATCAGCGCGAGTGCCAGCCCGAAGAGCAGTTGGAGGCCCACCTCGACGACGACCCACTTGGCGCTGAAGGTCAACGTGTCCCAGAACTGCGGGTCGTTGGTGAAGGCGTGGGTGAAGTTGTCGAGGCCCGCGAAGCCGTTGCGCCACGGTTTGGTGGGGTTGTAGTTCTGCAGGCTGTAGTAGAAGACGCTGATGACCGGGTAGGCGATGAAGCCCAGCATGAGCAGCGCCGCCGGGGCGATCAGCAGGTACGGGAGCCTGCGCGGGGTCGCGGAGGCACGGCGCCGCCGGGGTGGCGCGGGCGGTTTCGCCACGGCTGCGGCTTGGGCCATGACTGTTCTCCGTTCAGTACAGGAAGCTCAGCGCAGTAAGCGCTTGCTCGACGGGCACGCGAAAGGCGCTCAACCGGCGTACGGGTCAGGCACCTGGCCCGGCCGGGCCAGGAACTCGAAGTCACAGCCGGTGTCCGCCTGGGTGATCTGTTCGGTGTAGAGCGCGCCGTAGCCGCGCTCGTACCGTGCGGGCGGCGGTGTCCACTCCGCCCGGCGTCGCTCCAACTCCTCGTCGTCCACGTTGAGTTGGAGGATGCGCGCCTCGACGTCCAGGGTGATGGTGTCCCCGGTCCTGACGAGCGCCAGTGGTCCGCCGACGTACGACTCGGGCGCGATGTGCAGCACGCAGGTGCCGTAACTCGTCCCGCTCATCCGGGCGTCGGAGATCCGGACCATGTCCCGGACGCCCTGTTTGAGCAGATGGTCGGGGATCGGGAGCATGCCGTACTCGGGCATGCCGGGGCCACCCTTGGGTCCCGCGTTGCGCAGGACGAGCACGCTGTCGGCGGTGATGTTCAACGCCGGGTCGTTGATGGTGCGTTGCATGGTCCGGTAGTCGTCGAAGACGACCGCTGGGCCGGTGTGCTTGAGCAGGTGCGGTTCGGCGGCGATGTGCTTGATGACGGCGCCGTCCGGGCAGAGGTTGCCGCGCAGGACGGCGACCCCGCCCTCGTGCGCGACCGGGTTGTCGCGCGGGCGGATCACGTCGTCGTTGTGCACCCGCGCGCCGGCGAGTTGCTCGCGCAGGGTGTCGTGGGAGACCGTCGGCCGGTCCAGGTGGAGCAGGTCGGTGATCCGGGAGAGGAAGCCGGGGAGGCCGCCGGCGAAGTGGAAGTCCTCCATGAGGTACGTCCGTCCACCGGGCCGTACGTTCGCGAGGACCGGGACCGTGCGGGCGATGCGGTCGAAGTCGTCGAGCGTGAGGTGGACGCCCGCGCGGCCGGCCATGGCGATCAGGTGGATCACGGCGTTGGTGGAGCCGCCGAGGCCGAGGACGGTGGTGACCGCGTCCTCGAAGGCTTCCTGGGTGAGGATCGACGAGAGAACACGCCCCTTGTGGACTTGTTCAACGATCCTCATGCCGGATGACGCGGCCATCCGATCGTGCCCCGAGTCCACGGCCGGAATGCTCGACGCGCCCGGAACGGTCACGCCCAGCGCCTCGGCCGCCGCCGTCAGCGTGGACGCCGTCCCCATGGTCATGCAGTGTCCGGGCGAGCGCGCGAGGCCGCTCTCCAGTTCGGTCATCTCGCACTCACCGATGAGGCCGGCGCGCTTGTCGTCCCAGTACTTCCACATGTCGGTGCCGGAACCGAGGATCTCGCCCCGCCAATGGCCCGGCAGCATCGGCCCGGCCGGCACGAAGACGGTGGGCAGGTCGACGCTCGCGGCACCCATGAGCAGCGCGGGGGTCGACTTGTCGCAGCCGCCCATCAGGACGGCGCCGTCAACCGGGTAAGAGCGCAGCAGCTCCTCGGTCTCCATCGCGAGGAGGTTGCGGTAGAGCATCGGGGTCGGCTTCTGGAAGGTCTCGCTGAGCGTGGAGACCGGGAACTCCAGCGGGAAGCCGCCCGCCTGCCACACGCCCCGCTTGACCGCCTGGGCGCGCTCACGGAGGTGCACATGGCAGGGGTTGATGTCGGACCAGGTGTTGAGGATCGCGATGACGGGCTTGCCGAGGTGTTCCTCGGGGAGATAGCCGAGCTGGCGGGTGCGGGCCCGGTGGCTGAAGGAGCGCAGCCCGTCGGTGCCGTACCACTGGTGGCTTCTGAGCTCGTCCGGTGACTTCATACGGACCATCCGGCGGCTATCGCGGCGACCTCGGCGCGCTCGCTCTCGGGCAGGGGCTTGCTCGGCGGGCGGACCTCGCGGCGGCACAGGCCGAGGGACGCAAGCGCTTCCTTGACGATCGTGACGTTGTTCGCGGAGCCGTTCGCCGCACGTAGTTCCTCGAACCGGCGGATCTGCTCCCACACCTTCATCGCCCCCGGATAGTCCCCTGATCGAAGCGCTTCGATCATGTTCAGCGAGACGGACGGGGCGACGTTCACGAGCCCTGAGGTGAAGCCGGTGGCGCCCGCCGAGAAGTAGGAGGGCGCGTACGGCTCCGCCAGCCCGGCCACCCACACGAAGCGTTCGAGCCCCGCGTCCCGCGCGAAGGCGGCGAAGCGGGCCGCGTCCGGGACGGCGTACTTGACGGCGATCACGTTCGGGCAGTCGTCGGCGAGTTCGGCGAGGCGGGCGCCGAGCAGTTGGGCGTTGCGGATGTACGGGACGACGCCCAGGTCGGGCACGGCCTCGGCGATGGCGCGGTGGTAGTCGACCCAGCCGCCCTGCGAGACGTAGGGGTGGACGGGCTGGTGGACCATCACCATCTGGGCACCCAGCTCGCGGGCGTGCCGCGCCGAGGCGATGGCGGTGGGTACGTCGTGCCCGACGCCGACGAGGATCGCGGCGCGCCCGCCCGCCTCGTCGATGGTCAACTCCGTGACGAGCTGCCGTTCTTGAGGGGTCAGGGCGTAGAACTCGCCGGTGTTCCCGTTCGGCGTGAGGATGCCGACGCCGCCGTCGAGCAGTCTGCGCAGCAGGGCCCGGTGGGTGTCCTGGTCGACGGTTCCGTCCTCGGCGAACGGCGTCACCGGGATGGCCACCACGTCGGCCAGGGCGGTGCGTTGGGCCTCGAACCTCGCCGTCATGCCCGACCGTCCTCTCCGTTGGTGTCCCGTCCGTGGGTGTCCCGTCCGTGGGTCTCCAACTCGGTGCCGGGGAAGGCCCGTTGCACGAACGACGCGATGTGGGCGTGCAACGCGGTCGCCGCGCCGTCCGCGTCACCGTCGAGGGCGAGCCGCAGGATCTCCCGGTGTTCGCCGGCCTCCCGTTCCCAGGAGGGCGAGGCGGCCCAGGCGACGGCGGAGACGAGGGCGGCCTGGTCGCGGACCTCGTCGAGCATCCTGCCGAGCAGCGGGTTGCCGCACGGCAGGTACAGGGCGCGGTGGAACTCCCGGTTGGCGAGGGAGCGTTCGGCGGTGTCCGTGGCCTCGTCGGCCATGGTCAGGGCGTCGCGCGCGGCGTCCAGGGACGCGTGGCGTCGTACGGACCGCCGGAGCGCCTCGGGTTCGAGGAGCAGCCGTACGTCGTACACCTCGCGCGCCATGTCCGCGTCCACCATGCGCACCGTGACGCCCTTGTACTGGTTCATCACGACGAGCCCGGTACCGGCCAGGGTCTTGAGCGCCTCGCGCACCGGGGTCTTGGACACCCCGAACTGTGCGGCGAGGTCGGTCTCGACCAGTGGCTGACCCGGCGTCAACTGTCCGGTGAGGATGCGGTGTTTGATCCCTTCCAGCACGAACTGCGTGCGGGACGGGATCGGCGTGGGCACAGAGGTCATGCGCGCCTCTCGGATGTCACGTGGCTGCGGTCGCGGATCGGATCTCACGTGTCCGGCTCATGTGTCCGGCTCTCGTGTATCCGATCTCGCGTATCGCGTCTCATATATGACGTACGAAGTACGACGCGTTGAAGGTAGGAGCGCGCCTTTGTTTCGTCAATGCTTCTGACAGAAGAACCGGCAACTGGCTTCGACAAGGCGTCACATGGTCTTGGTGACGCCTTCGAGCGCGGCGGAGGTCCGGCCGGGGAAGATCGCGGCGGCGCGCTCCAGGGCCGCTTCGCGGGTGAGGGTGGGTCCCACGTGGGTGATGAGGAGTTCGCGCGCACCCTTCGCGCAGGCGGCGGCGTCCTCGGGCGTGAGGTGGACCTGCCGTTCGCCTTCGCGATGCCGGTCGATGTCTGCCTCGCAGAGGAACACGTCGGCGCCGCCCGCGAGTTCGGCGAGTGCCTCGCAGGGTCCGCTGTCCCCGGAGTACCCCAGCACACTCCCCTGGCACTCGGCGCGCAGCCCGTACGCCTCGGTGTCGTGGACGACGGCGCGTGCGGTGAGCCGGAGGTTCCAGTGCCGGACGGAATGCCCGTCGTAGAGCGACCGGAAGTCGAAGACGCCGCTCAGGAACCGTACGTCCGGCTGCCCGAAGAAGCCGGCGAGCCGGCGGGCGCAGTCCTGCGGGGCGTAGAGCGGGATCGGGGTGGCCGGCGTCATCCCGCCGAAGGCGAACGCGTAGGCCGCCGCGAGGAGATCGGCGCTGTGGTCGGCGTGCAGATGCGAGATCCAGATCGCCGTGAGCCGCGCCGGATCCGTGTGCCGCTGCAACTCCGCGAACGTTCCGGTGCCCGCGTCCACCCACACCTCGGCGCCGCCGCCGCGCAGCAGATACCCGGAGCACGGTCGGCCGGGACGCGGATGCGGGGAGGCGGTGCCGAGGACGGTCAGACTGAGAGGCATGGTGGGGAAGAGTACGGTTCCGGGAACCTCGGCGCTCACATTTCAGGGCGTTCCGTGGCGCCCGGCCGCGGGCCGGTCTACGCCTTCCACCCCGGGTCGCGCCCGCTGAGCCCCACCGCCCGGTCCAGCAGCGGCCCGTCCTCCGGTACCGGTACGACCGGGCCGAAGATGCCGCCTCCTCGGGACGGGTCGGCCGTGGCCGCGAACAGGAAGTCGTACGACGCCTGGAGCGCGGCCGGATCGGGGTCGTAGGACTGGCCGGTGACCGTGGCCAAGTCCCAGCCGTGGATGACGAGTTCGTCGGCGGCGACGGCCGCGGCGACCGCGCCGGGGAGATCCACGCCGCCCGCGCGGGTCATGCCGGTCCAGGCGGCCGGGTCGCGCCAGGCCTCGGCGAGTTCGTCGAGGGCCTTGGGGAGTTCGGCGCGCCAGTCGGGCCCGATGTCGGGCAGGGCGGCGATGGTCGGGCTGGTGTCGGTCGTGGCGCCCAGGTCCTTGCGCGCGGCGTCACGGAAGGCGACGGACAGACCGAGCACATGGCCCAGCAGATGGCGTACGGCGTAGTCGGGGCACGGGGTCCCGTCACCGAGCCGCTCGTCCGTGATGCCCTCCGCGAGACGGGCGATGACCCGGGTCTGCGGTCCGAAATCGAAAGTGCTGTCACTCATGCGCTTCCCTTCCAGGGTTCGGTCTCCACTCGTGACCTCGTCAGGTAGACCGACGGCGGCCCCGAAACTCATCGCACGCCCCTTCCACGCCCCCGCCGCCACGCGTTTCTACGGCACCTGCCCGATGCCGCCGCCCCCGCCTTAGACCCACGATGACCAGGCATGACGACAAACTGGACGGTGACGCGCATCCTGCGGGACCGCAACGCGGGGCTGTATTTCGTGGGCCTGATCGTGTCCGCCTTCGGCACGTCCGCGCTCGGGCTCGCGGCCGGGGTCTGGGTGAAGGACCTCACCGGTTCGAACGGTCTCGCCGCGCTGTGCACCTTCGCCGTGTGGGCCCCGACCCTGTTCGGCCCGGCCCTCGGCACGATCGCCGACCGCGTCCGCCGCAAACCGCTGCTGATCCGGACGAACCTCGGCCTGGCCGCCCTCCTCCTCACCCTCTTCGGCGTCCACTCCCGCGCCGACCTGTGGCTCCTCTTCGCCGTCCTGTTCGTCTACGGCACCACCGTCGTCGTCCAGGACCCCGCCGAGTCGGCTCTCCTCGCCTCCGTCGTCGACCGCGACCTCCTCGGCGACTTCAACGGGCTGCGGATGACGGCCGTGGAGGGCATGAAGCTGGTCGCGCCACTGACGGGCGCGGGCCTGTACGCGGCGTTCGGCGGTCCTACGGTGGCCGCTCTGGACGCGGTCACGTTCGCGCTGGCGGCGGGCCTGTGGCTGCTCGTCCGCGCGCAGGAGGACCGGCCGCAGCGTCCCACCGGCACCTGGCGGACCCAAACCGCCGAGGGCGTCCGCGAGTTGTGGAGGCATCCCCTGCTGCGCCGGCTGGTCCTGGCGGGCGGGGCGATGATGTTCCTCGCCTCCCTCAGCAGTTCCACGACCTACGCGGTCGTCGACGCCCTCGGGCACGCGCCGACCTACACCGGCGTGCTGTACGCGGCCCAGGGTGTCGGCTCGGCGGCGGTCGGGCTGGCCTCCGGACCCGCGCTACGACGGCTCGGCGAGCGGTGGTTCGGGGCGGCCGGGATCGCGCTCACGGCGGCCGGGGTGGCGGCACGGGCGGTACCGTCCGACCCGGTGGTCCTGGCGAGCAGTGCGGCGATCGGCATGGGGCTCCCATGCGTGCTGATCGCCGCGTTCACCGCCGTACAGCGGGAGTTGCCGGGTCCGCTGCTGGGCCGGGCCACCGCGACCGCCAACACCCTGATCTTCACGCCGAACGTGATCGGGTTGGGGGCGGGCGCGGCGCTGGTCGAACTGGCCGACTTCCGGCTGCTGTTGGTACTGATCGGCGCGGCGCTGCTGGCAACGAGCACGGCACTGGCGCGGCTTGGGCCAGGCGCGTCTCCGGCACTGCTTGATCCGGGCGCCCCTCCGGCGCTGCCTGCACCGGATGCGCCCCCGGCATTGCTTGATCCGGCCTCGTCTCCGGCGTCGCCTACATCGGACGCGTCTTCGGCGTTGCCTGCACCCGGCGCGTCTCCGGCGCTGCTCGGGCCGACCTCGCCTCCGGCGCTGCTTGCGCCGGACGCGTCTCCCCCATTGCCTGCACCGGGCACGTCTCCGGCGTTGCTTGATCCGGGCGTCTCTCCCCCGTTGCCCGCACCCGACGCGCCTCCCCCCTTGCTCGCGCCGAGTGTGTCTCCCACGCTGCTCGATCCGAACGTGTCTTCGAGGTTGCTCGCACCCGGCGCGTCTCCGGCGCTGCCCGCACCGGACGTGTCCCCGCCTCAGAGCACGGCCAGTGCCTCCCGTGCCTCCGCCAAGTCACCCTCCGATGCCAACCCCGCGTGATAGAGCCGCAGTTCGGTCGCCCCGAGGCTCCGTGCCCGTGCCGCGTCCGCCGCCAGCGCCCCCGGCCGGCCGCCCATCCCGGAGACCACCGTGAAGTTGGCGGCCAACACCGCCCCGTCCCGGCCCTGTTCGGCGAACGGGGTCAGCAGGCCCGCGCCGCCCGTGCAGGGGACGACCACGCCGTCGGCCACGGACAGGATGTGACCGGGGTCCACGCCCGCGTTGGCGCCGCAGTGGTACGACACCGGGTCCGCGTGCAGCAGTACCTGGAAGTCGGCGGGTGCGGCGGCCCGGACCGCCGCGACCGCCGTCTCCTGGAGGGTGCGGGCCCGGTCGTCGCGCCATGCGCGTGTGGCCGTCGCGTTCGCGTCGCCGAGGAGTTTCTCGACCCCCGCCCAGCCGCCGTCGGAGGGCGCCCCCTGCCACACCGGTTCCAGCGCGGCGCGTACCGTCGCCGCCAACTCCTCGGCGTCGAGGCCCTGTTCGCCGTAGCCCTCCCGGCAGGTCGGGCAGAAGCACAGGGCCATCAGGTACTGGCCGGCGTCCCCGAGGCCGATCCCGGCGGTCTTGTCGTGGGCGTGCAGGTGGGTGAGGCCGTACCAGCCGAGGGACTCCAGTTCGGTGCCGCGCGCGCCGGGGCGTACGGCTGCCTCGGCGGCGAGGTCGACGAGGTACGCGCGCGTGGCGGGCTGCGCGATGCAGGGTGCCCAGGGGTAGCGGTCGCCGTAGGCGTTGACCACCGAGGTGTCCGGATGCTCGGCGCCCAGGCGGGAGTTGTGGGCGAGCACGACCCAGGTGTGCACGTCGAGGCCCGCGTCCGCGAGGGCGGCGGCGGCCTCTCCGTAGGCGTCGCCGGGCGCCCAGTCGCCGGCCGGGTACGGCCTCAACTCCCGCCCCTGCCAACGGTTGTCCGTGGGGTACAGGACGGCCGCGTGCTCGGCGGTGACGATGCGGTGGCTCGGGTGGCGGGGGGTCAACGCGCGCGTGGAGTGGTACGCGGAGGCGAGGGTCGCCTGCTGGACGCCGAGTTCGGCGATCCTTCCGCCCGCCTCCGGGTCGCCGTTGACGTCCCAGGGGTAGACGAACGCCGATGCCTTCACGCGCCCTCCTCGATCTGCGATGCGATCTGCGACTCGATCTGTGACTCGCCCCGCGACTCGGTCGATGTGTCCGTCAACGTGTCGATCAACGCGTAGCCGCGCTCGATGAGTTGGGCGAGCTGCTTGACGTGGTCCTCGGTCGGTTCGGTCAGCGGCGGGCGGACCTCGCCGACGTCCAACCCCCGCATGCGCACGCCCGCCTTGACGAGCGAGACGGCGTAACCGCGGCCCTGGGCGCGCAGTTCGACGAACGGCAGGTAGAAGCCGTCCAGGAGGCGGTTCGCCGTGGTGTCGTCGCCGGTCGCCAGCGCCCGGTGGAAGGCGAGCGCGATCTCGGGGACGAAGCAGAACACGGCGGATGAGTAGAGGGTGATGCCGATGCCCCGGTAGGCGAGCTGGGTCTGTTCGGCGGTCGGCAGTCCGTTGAAGTACATGAAGTCGCCCGGGACTTCGGCGCGTACGGTGCTCACGATCCGCTGCATCAGGTCGAGGTCGCCGAGCCCGTCCTTGAAGCCGATGATGCCCTCGGTGCGAGCGAGTTCGACCACCGTGGCGGGGGTGAACACGGCGTTGTCGCGCTGGTAGACGATGACGGGCAGCGCGGTCGCCGCGGCCACCTCCCGGTAGTGCCGCAGCAGCCCCTCCTGCCCGGCGGCCACCAGGTACGGCGGCATGGCGAGCAGCCCGTCCGCCCCTGCGGCCTCCGCGAGCCGTGCGTACCGTACGGCGAGCGCGGTGCCGTAGCCCGCGCCCGCGACCACCGGCACCCGGCCCTCGGTCGCCTCCACGGCGGCCCGCACGCACGCCTCGAACTCCTCGGGCAGCAGCGCGTGGAACTCCCCGGTGCCGCAGCACGCGAACACGGCGGCGGCACCGGCCTCGATGCCCCGGCGGACATGCGCGCGGTAGACGTCGAGATCGACGGAGCCGTCGGGCGCGTACGCGGTGACGGGGAAGAACAGCGGCCCGCTGGGGATGCCGAGCCGGGCGGCGAGGGGGGCTGACGTCACGGGCTCTCCCTTGGCAGACACGTACGTCCCCTTGCCGGAGGCGTACGTTCCTCTGATCGACGTCTACATTTCTGAACGAGCCCACCCTAAGGAGCGCGCTCAGGATGGGTCAAGCGGGCGAATAGGCAACAGGGGAGCGGATTTCCCAGGTCCGCGCCACACTTGACGGGTGCGACGACAGATCCTTAACTTGTCCACGAATGTGAATGCCGTCCACACATGAGGCCAGCCACTCGCCAGCCGTTCGCCGACCACCCAAGGAGACCCGAGGATGCCCGCTCCCCGCACCGTTCTGCTCACCGGCGCCGCAGGCGGGCTCGGCACCCTGATGCGGGACCTGCTCCCCGCCTACGGCTACGACCTGCGGCTGCTGGATCTGCGCCCGGTCGAGGGCGAGCCGGACGCGATCACCGCCGACCTCTCCGACCGGGCGGCGCTCCGCGAGGCCGTGCGGGGCGTCGACGCGATCATCCATCTCGCCGGAATCTCCCTGGAAGCCTCCTTCGACAAGATCCTCAAGTCGAACATCGAGGGCACGTACAACCTCTACGAGGCCGCGCGCGAGGAGGGCGCCCCCCGGATCGTCTTCGCCTCCTCCAACCACGCGGTGGGCTACACGCCGAGGCCTCAAGGCGACACGCCTCTTGATCCAGGCGCGCTGATCCCGATCGACACCCCGCACCGCCCCGACACCTTCTACGGCCTGTCCAAGTCCTTCGGCGAGGACCTGGCCCAGCTCTACTGGGACAAGCACGGCCTGGAGACCGTCTCCGTGCGCATCGGCTCGTGCTTCCCGGAGCCCAGCAGCGTGCGCATGCTGTCGGTCTGGATGAGCCCCGCCGACGGCGCCCGCCTCTTCCACGCGGCCCTGACCGCCGAGGACGTGCGGCACACCGTCGTCTACGGCTCCTCCGCCAACACCCGCCTGTGGTGGGACCTGTCGACCGCGCGGGCACTCGGTTACGAGCCGCAGGACGACTCCGAGCCGTACGCCGAGAAGATCGTCGCCGAACAGGGCGACCTGAAGCCGGGCGTCGAGGCGCACGCCTATCTCGGCGGCCACTTCGTGAACGACCCGCCGATCTGGCCGTACTGACGGGAAACCGACGGGAAAGGGGACTCCAAGGCGGCGGGCGGGCACCGAACGGGCCCGCCCGCGGCCGTGTTCGGGCACGGACACTGCCCGATCTCACGCCCCGGCGGACAGCAGCGCAGGTCCGCGACGGGCACACCGCGCGGTAAACGGTCACACACGGGCAGCATCGGGCGTGCAACAGGCCTGGTCAGTGCCGCGCACCCGCTGTAGAACTTCCCCCAAGGGTCACACCGGGCCCGAACGGGCAGTACTCCAGGTGAGCGGGAAGGCGGTGTCGGCCATGGGCACGAGTTCGGCGGAGGAACGTCAGCGGGAGATCGTGCGGGCCGCGCGCCGCACCGGCTCGGTCGACGTCACCGCGCTCGCCGCCGAGCTGGGCGTGGCCAAGGAGACCGTACGGCGCGATCTGCGGGCCCTGGAGGACCACGGGCTGGTCCGCAGGACCCATGGCGGCGCCTACCCCGTGGAGAGCGCCGGTTTCGAGACGACGCTCGCCTTCCGCGCCACCAGCCATGTCCCGGAGAAGCGCCGGATCGCCCTCGCCGCGGCCGAGCTGCTCGGGGACGCCGAGACCGTCTTCGTCGACGAGGGCTTCACCCCACAGCTCATCGCCGAGGCACTGCCCAGGGACCGGCCGCTGACCGTGGTCACCGCGTCCCTGCCGGTCGCGGGCGTGCTCGCCGAGTCCGAGAACACCTCGGTACTGCTGCTCGGCGGCCGGGTCCGGCACGGCACGCTGGCGACCGTGGACCACTGGACGACGAAGATGCTCGCCGGCTTCGTCCTCGACCTCGCCTACATCGGCGCCAACGGCATCTCCCGCGAACACGGCCTGACCACGCCCGACCCCGCTGTCAGCGAGGTCAAGGCACAGGCCATCCGCGCCTCCCGGCGCACCGTGTTCGCGGGCGTGCACACCAAGTTCGGGGCGGTCAGTTTCTGCCGGTTCGCCGAGATCGGCGCCCTGGAGACGATCGTCACGAGCACGCTGCTCCCGTCGGCCGAAGCCCACCGCTACTCATTGCTGGGGCCACAGGTCATACGCGTCTAGAGCGCCAAGAGCATCTGGCGCGTCCAGAACGCCGTTTGAAATTCCAACTGAGTCTCTACGTAGGGCGCAGCCATGCCCGGATGACGCCTTCATCTCCCCATGAGCCCAAAGTCCAACTCCCCTTACTGCAGGAGCGATCCATGCGAACCCAGAGCCGACGACGGCCGCCGCGAGCCACGCTCGCCCTGGCCGCCGTAGGGACGCTGCTCGCCCCGCTGCTCTCCGGCTGCTGGGTCGGAGCGGGCGGCGCCGGATCCGGCGGCAACTCGATCAACGTCCTGATGGTCAACAACCCCCAGATGACCGAACTCCAGAAGCTGGCCCCGCACTTCACGAAGGAGACCGGCATCAAGGTCAACTTCACGGTGCTGCCCGAGAACGACGTCCGCGACAAGATCAGCCAGGACTTCGCCAACCAGGCCGGCCAGTACGACGTCGCGACCCTGTCCAACTACGAGATCCCGATCTACGCCCGCAACGGCTGGCTGCACGAGATGGACTCGTACGTCGCGAAGGACCCGGCCTACGACGAGCAGGACATCCTCAAGCCGATGCGGGAGTCCCTGACCGCAGACGACGGCAAGCTCTACGGGCAGCCGTTCTACGGCGAGTCGTCCTTCCTGATGTACCGCAAGGACGTGTTCGCCGCGAAGAACCTCACGATGCCCGCGCATCCGACCTGGACCCAGGTGGCCGACCTGGCCGCCAAGGTCGACGGCGCGAAGCCGGGCATGAAGGGCATCTGCCTGCGTGGGCTGCCCGGTTGGGGCGAGTTGATGGCGCCGCTGACCACGGTCGTGAACACCTTCGGCGGCACCTGGTTCGACAAGAACTGGACGGCACAGCTGGACTCCCCCGGCTTCGAGCAGGCGACGAAGTTCTATGTCGACCTCGTCCGCAAGCACGGCGAGTCCGGTGCGGCCCAGTCGGGCTTCGCCGAGTGCCTCAACAACATCACCCAGAGCAAGGTCGCCATGTGGTACGACGCCACCTCGGCGGCCGGATCACTGGAGGCCAAGGGCTCCCCGGTGAAGGGCAAGATCGGCTACGTGCCAGCCCCGGTCGAGAAGACGCAGTCCTCCGGCTGGCTCTACACGTGGGCCTGGGGCATCCAGAAGGCGTCCCACAACTCCGACAAGGCCTGGAAGTTCGTGTCCTGGGCGTCCAGCAAGCAGTACGAGCAGCTCGTCGGCGACACGGACGGCTGGTCCAACGTGCCGGCCGGCAAGCGCGCCTCGACGTACACGAACCCGGACTACGTGAAGGAGGCCGCCGCCTTCCAGGAGATGACGAAGGCGGCCATCGAGGGCGCCAAGCCCAATGATCCCGGCGTGCAGCCGCGGCCCGCGCCCGGCATCCAGTTCGTCGACATCCCCGAGTTCACCGACCTCGGTACGAAGGTCTCCCAGGAGATCAGTTCGGCCATCGCCGGACGGCAGTCCGTCGACTCGGCCCTGAAGAAGTCCCAGAAACTCGCCGAGAAGATCTCCAAGGAGTACGAGGGACGATGACCGCCACGACAACGGCCCCTCTGGCCACCAGCCCGACCCGTACCGCGCGGCAGCCCTCGGACCGACTGCGCGCCTGGGCCACCCGTGCCCCGCTGCTCCCCGCCCTGATCTTCATGATCGTCGTGACCCAGCTCCCGTTCGTGGCCACGCTGGTGATCTCCTTCTTCGACTGGAACGCCCTCTATCCGAAGGCCCGCCACTTCACCGGTTTCAACAACTACCAGCAGGTCCTCAGCGACGCCGACCTGCGCCACTCGGTGTGGACGACCGTCCTGCTCACCGTGGCGGTGGTGCTGGCCAGCCTGGTCCTGGGCCTGCTCCTCGCCCTGCTCCTGGACCGGAAGTTCCGGGGCCGGGGCTTCGTCCGCACGCTGCTGATCGCCCCGTTCCTGGTGGTGCCGGTGGCCGCGGCCCTGCTCTGGAAGCATGTGCTCTACAACCCTGAATACGGCCTGCTCAATGGGCTGTTGCACTATGTGGGCGGCCCGCAGCCGGACTGGATCTCCAACAACCCGCTGCTCGCCGTAGAGGCATCACTGGTGTGGCAGTGGACGCCGTTCATGATGCTGATCCTGCTGGCCGGCCTGCAGAGCCGCGACCAGCAGCAGATCGAGGCCGCGAAGGTGGACGGCGCGAACGACTGGCAGGTCTTCCGCTATCTGACCCTCCCGCACCTGCGCCGCTACCTCGAACTGGGCGGCCTGCTGGGCTCGATCTACATCGTCCAGAACTTCGACGCGGTCTTCACGATCACGTCCGGCGGCCTGGGCACGGCCAACCTTCCCTACACCGTCTACCAGAGCTTCTACCAAGCCCACGAGAACGGCCTCGCCTCGGCGGCCGGCGTCCTGGTCGTCATCGGCTCGATCATCATCGCGACCTTCGCCCTGCGCGTCGTGTCGTCCTTGTTCCGTGAGGAGGCGTCCCGCGCATGAGCAGCATCGCCGTACGCGTGCGTGCCCGCCGCAAAGGAGCGGGCCTCGGCCTGGTGGCCTGGCTTCTCGGCATCGTGTTCTTCCTGCCCATCGCCTGGATGGCGCTGACGTCCTTCCACTCGGAGACCGACGCGGCGACCAACCCGCCCTCCTTCGGGGCCGCCCTCACCCTGAGCGGCTACCGGGAGTTCTTCGGCACGGGCGGCGGCGCGAGCCCCTGGCCCGCGCTGGTCAACTCGCTGGTCGCGTCGGTGGCTTCGACGCTCTTCGTGCTGCTGCTGGCGTTCCCGGCGGCCTACGCGCTGTCGATCCGCCCGGTGAAGAAGTGGACGGACGTCCTGTTCTTCTTCCTGTCCACGAAGATGCTCCCGGTGGTGGCGGGCCTGCTGCCGATCTACCTGTTCGCGAAGAACGCCGGGATGCTGGACAACATCTGGCTTCTGGTCATCCTCTACACCTCGATGAACCTGCCGATCGCGGTGTGGATGATGCAGTCCTTCCTCGCCGAGGTCCCGGTCGCCGTCATCGAGGCGGCGCAGATCGACGGCGCGCGGCTGCCGACCATCCTCGCGCGCGTGGTGGCCCCGATCGCCCTCCCCGGTATCGCGGCGACCTCCCTGATCTGCTTCATCTTCAGCTGGAACGAGCTGCTGTTCGCTCGTGTCCTCACGGGTGTGGTCGCCGAGACCGCCCCCGTGTTCCTGACCGGCTTCATCACCAGCCAGGGCCTGTTCCTGGCCAAGGTGTGCGCCGCGTCGCTCGTCGTCTCCCTGCCGGTGCTCGCCGCAGGGTTCGCCGCCCAGGACAAGCTGGTCCAGGGCCTCTCCTTGGGAGCCGTGAAATGAAGGCCGCCGTCATCGAGTCCGTGGGCCGCGCCGTCGTCACCGAGGTCCCCGACCCGACGCCTGGCCCCCGCGAGGTCGTCGTCGAGGTCGCCGCCTGCGGGCTGTGCGGCACCGATCTGCACATCCTCCAGGGCGAGTTCGCGCCCAAGCTGCCGATCGTGCCGGGCCACGAGTTCGCGGGCGAGATCGTCGCGGTCGGCACCCAGGTCACCGAGGTCTCGGTCGGCGACCAAGTAGCCGTAGACCCGTCTCTCTACTGCTACGAGTGCCGGCAGTGCCGCAACGGCCACAACAACCTCTGTGAACGGTGGGCCGCGATCGGCGTGACCACGGCGGGCGGCGCGGCCCAGTACGCGGTGGCCCCGGTGGCGAACTGCGTGAAGCTGCCCGAGCACGTGCGCACCCAGGACGCGGCGCTCGTCGAACCGCTGTCGTGCGCGGTGCGCGGCTACGACGTCCTGAAGTCCCGCCTCGGCGCCCATGTCCTGATCTACGGCTCCGGGACCATGGGCCTGATGATGCTGGAGCTGGCCAAGCGCACCGGTGCGGCGAGCGTGGACATCGTGGACCTGAACCCGGCCCGCCTGGAGACGGCCCGCACGCTCGGTGTCTCCGGGTCGGCGGCGAACGCGGACGAGCTGGACCGGCCGCAGGGCTGGGACCTCGTCGTCGACGCGACCGGCAACGCGGCGGCGATCCAGGACGGCCTGGAGCGGGTGGCGAAGGCGGGCACGTTCCTCCAGTTCGGGGTGGCCGACTACGCGACCCGGGTGTCGATCGACCCGTACCGCATCTACAACCAGGAGATCACCATCACCGGCTCCATGGCGGTGCTGCACAGCTTCGAGCGGGCGGCGGAGCTGTTCGCGAACGGGGTGCTCGACCCGGAGATCTTCATCAGCGACCGGATCGAGCTGGAGCGGTACCCGGAGGCCCTGGAGCAGTTCGCGGCCGGGGTGGGCCGGAAGATCGTGGTGATTCCCTAGGGAATCACCGGTATTCGGAGGGGTTCGGGCCGGGGTTTCGGGGTTCCACCAATTGGCCGCTTGGTAAGGGAACGGCAAAATGGTCTCGCGCGTTCACCAGTCATGACAGCTATGACCCCCGGCTCGAACATCCCTCTCTCCGCCGCGCGCGTGACGGTGGACGTCGCCGCCCCGGTGCGGCTCGACGTATCGGGCCTGCTGCTCACGGGCGACGGCAAGGTGCGCTCCGACGACGACTTCATCTTCTACAACCAGCCGACGGGCCCCGGCGTGACCTACCGCTCCGGCGGCGGTACGGCACCCGACGCGATCGTGGTCGACACGGCCGCCGTCCCGCCGGGCATCGAGAAAATCGTCGTCACCGCCAGCCCGGACGCGGCCGGCCAGTCCTTCCAGGGCATCGAACCGACGACCACGATCCGCAACGCGGACGACAACAGCGTCCTGGGCAGCTTCACGCCCCCGCAGCTCGGCGCGGAGACGGCCCTGGTGGTCGTGGAGATCTATCTGCGCAACGGCGTCTGGAAGGCCCGCGCGGTAGGCCAGGGATACGCGAACGGCCTGGCGGGCATCGCCACGGACTTCGGCGTCTCGGTGGAGGAACCCGCTCCGGCTCCGGTGGCGCCGCCCACCCGCACGGTGGAGGCCCGGGTGGCTGCGCCCGTGGGGGGGTCGGCCGCCGGGGCCGGGGCTGCCGCG